>NZ_RAWL01000502.1:0-5779 GCF_003668885.1 Corallococcus sp. AB049A
GCGCGTCGCGGGGGCGGTGGTGGCGGGCGTCGTCGTGGTGCTGGCGGTGGCGGTGACGGTGCGCCGCGTGGCGCCTTCCGTGCGGCAGCCGCTGGTGGTGCTCATCGGCATCGACGCGTTCCGGCCGGACCGGCTGGGCGACTCGGGGCACGGCGTCGCGCCCCACGTCGAGCGCTTCCTCCAGGACGCCACGCTCTTCACCCGGGCCTACACGCCGGTGGCGCAGACGGAGCCCGCGTGGCGCTCGCTGCTCACCGCGCGCTGGCCGTACCGCACGGGCGTGCGCTACCCGCTGACGCCGGATGCGCGGCTGGTGCTGGCGCCCACCTTCGCGCAGCGCTTCGCGGAGGCCGGGTGGAACACGGTGTTCGCCACGGACTGCTCGCGCTTCCACTTCGAGGGGCCGGCCTCCGGCTTCGCCACGCGCTGGCAGCCTCCGCGCGGGGCCATCAACTTCGCGCTGGAGAAGCTGCGCTACCGGGCGCTGGGCCTCTTCGCGGACAACCCGGTGGGCGCCGCGTGGGTGCCCGAGTTCATCGACAACCGCGCGCTGGCCGGCATCCATGACCCCATGGGCTATGCCCGGCGGCTGTCGGACGGCCTGGTGGCGCAAGCAGGGGAGGGGCCGCTGCTCTTCGCCTTCCACGCCACGGCGGCGCACTTCCCCGGCGACCCGGTGTACCCGTTCTATCGCCGCTACGTGTCCGCCTCCGAGCCGCTGGAGCGCCGGCTGCGCATGCACTTCGCTCCGGTGGCGCCGGGGGCGAAGGGCGCGTGGAACCGGGAGGGCGCGGAGGGGCTCTATGACGAACTGCTCGCGCAGGCGGACGCGCAGGTGGGGACGCTGCTGGACGCGCTCCGGGCCTCCGGGCGCTACGACGACGCGCTCATCGTGCTGATGTCCGACCACGGCGAGAGCTTCCACGCGGACCGGCCGGACCTGGCGGGCGCGACGTCCGTGCACGGCGCGCGGCTGGGCGACGAGGAGAACCGCATCCTGCTCGCGGTGAAGCTGCCCGGTGGCCGCGGCGCGGGGCCCGGCCAGGTGGACGCGCTGGCGCGGCTGGTGGACGTGGGCCCCACGCTGCTGGAGCTGTCCGGCCTGTCGCTGCTGCCGGAGTCGGACGGGGCGTCGCTCGCGCCGCTGCTGAGGGGAGAGGCGCGCCCGCTGGCGCCGCTGTACGCGGAGACGGGCTACACGCACGTGAGCCCGGAGGTGTTCGACCCCGGCCACTGGCCCGGCGCGCCGCGCACCTTCGACGCGTACCGCCTGCGCCCGGACGGCGTGGTGGAGATGGGCGACGAGGCGGGCACCGCCGTGCTTCGCGAGAAGGACACCGGCGCCTTCGACGGCCAGCGCTGGGTGGTGGACCGGCCCCAGGCGGACGGCAGCGTGCGCCGCACCTGCATGGGCGACTGTGCAGGGCCGGACGCGCTGGCGCTGGCGGACTGGCTGGACGACGTGAGGGAGCGCGCACCGGAGTCCGCCTCACGTAGAGTCGCCGGCCATGTCGACGACCGAAACGACCCGCGGACTCCAGGAAACGTACGCCCCCCACAACGCCTGCTTCGGGTGTGGCCCGGCCAACCCCAAGGGGCTGCGCATCCGCAGCCGCGTGGAGGGTGACCTCGTCGTCGCGGACTGGACGCCGGAGGAGCACCACCAGGCGTTCCCGGGCGTGCTCAACGGCGGCATCATCGGCGCGCTGCTGGACTGCCACTGCAACTGGACGGCCGCCTACCACCTGATGAAGGCGCAGGGCGCGTCCACCCCGCCGTGCACCGTCACCGCGGACTACGCCATCGTGCTCAAGCGCCCCACGCCCATGGGCCCCGTGCACCTGTCCGCGAAGCCCGTGTCCATTGAAGGCGACCGCGTCGTCGTGGAGGGCACGCTCACCGGGGAGAACGGCAAGGTGACGGCCACCTGCCGGGGCACCTTCGTCGCGGTGAAGGAAGGCCACCCCGCGTACCACCGCTGGTAGGCGGCAGGAACGCCTCGGGCCCCGTCACCGGCCTCTTCAAGAGGCGGCGCGGGGCCCGTGGGGTGAAGCCGTGGGGCTTGCGACTACTTGCCGGCGGCGAGCATGCGGTCGTGGTGCGCCGCGGTCTCGTTGGGCTGGCCAGGGTCACGCAGCCGGTGCACCTGGTTGCCGATCTTGTCCTGGAGCAGCATCAGGCCGTCCAGCACCTGCTCCGGACGCGGCGGGCAGCCGGGGATGTAGACGTCCACCGGGATGATGCGGTCGATGCCCTGGAGCACCGCGTAGTTGTCGTAGAAGCCGCCGGAGGACGCGCACACGCCGAAGGACACGACCCACTTGGGCTCGGTCATCTGCTCGTAGACGCGCTTGAGGATGGGGGCCTGCTTCAGGTTGATGGTGCCCACCACCATCAGCAGGTCCGCCTGGCGCGGCGAGAAGCGCGGGAACTCCGCGCCAAAGCGCGAGATGTCGTGGCGGCTGGCGGCCACGGACATGTACTCCATGCCGCAGCACGCGGTGGCGTACGGGTAGGTGAACAGCGAGTACTTGCGGGCCCAGCCCAGGCCCTTGGACACCAGCTTCTGGAAGAAGCCCATGGCTTCGTCCCGGCGGGTGGTCATGATCGGCGCGATGTCGGTGTCAGCCATGTCGTTGTCTCAGCTCTCCCAGTCGAGAGCGCCCTTCTTCCAGACATAGATAAGGCCCACGACCAGGGTCGACGCGAAAACCAGCATCTCCACGTAGCCGAACCAGCCGAGCGCCTGGAAGTTCACCGCCCAGGGGTACAGGAACACCGCTTCCACGTCGAACACGATGAAGAGCAGCGCGATGACGTAGAACTTCACGGCGAAGCGCTGGCGAGCGGGACCGCTCGACTCGGAGCCTGCTTCGAAGGGGGCCGACTTGGTGCTGCTCGGACGCTTGGGGCCCAGCCGGGTGGTGACCTGGGGGATGATCATCCCCATGACACCGGCCAGCAGGAGCACCACCGCCAGAGGCAGGTACGGGGCGAGGGGTGTAGTCATCGGGCGCGGAACCTAGCGACACCGCTGGCGTCGTGTCAAAGGGAAATCCCCCCGCGCCGGGCACGCCAACCCCTTGAGAAGACGGCCGAAACCGGACGCCTGCCCTGGATGGCCCGTGGATCAGCCGGCCGGGCCGGTTTGACGGTGTGGGGAGCACACGCCTACCGTCAGCGGGCTGTCCTTTCAGCGCTCATCGCCTGGGGAGTCGTCGACATGTGGGGCCGGCTGACCTTGCGGATGCAGGTGGCGATCGCGGTGCTGCTTCCGTGCCTCGCGGTGGTGTTCTTCAGCGGGGTGTACTTCCCCGCGCGGCAGCAGGCGGCCGGCCTGGAGGTCCTGGCCGGCCGGGCCGTGACGCTGGGGACGCTGGTGGTGCGCCACCCCTCGCTCGCGCTGCCGGACACGGCGCCGGACGCCCGGGCCCACCGCGACGAGGTCTTCGCCCAGGTGGAGTCCGGCGGCTTCACGCTGAACTTCCAGCAGCTGACCCGCGCGGACGGCACGGTGGTGGTGCGCGGCCGCGCCCCGGACGACGTCACCCTGCCGCCCAAGCCCCCGGCGGGCGCTTGCACGGTGGCGCGGCAGACGCACCGGGTCGTCGTGCGCTGCGAGAGCGACGGCCGCGAGTACGCCGCGGGCTTCGGCACCGACGAGGTGAAGGCCGCGATGGCGGCGACCGAGGGCTATTCGCTCATGGGCTACCTGGTGGCCGCGGTGCTGGGCCTGGGCCTGGCGGTCATCATCAGCCGCGCCATCGCGGACCCCGTGTCGCGCGTCACCCAGGTGGCGCGCGAGGTGGCCCGGGGCGACGTGTTCCGGAGCGAGCTGGACGTGTCCGCCGCAGGGGAGGTCCGGCAGATGGCCACCTCCTTCAACGAGATGCTGGGCACGCTGCGAACCACGGTGATGGAGCTCGTCACGCGCACGGAGCAGCTGTCCAGCGCGTCGCGCGGCCTCATGGGCGCCTCCGCGGACCAGGAGCACGTCATCAGCCAGCAGGCCGCGTACGCGCAGCAGATCGCCGCCACGTTCGAGGAGCTGTCCCGCACCGCCGAGCAGATCTCCTCGTCCACGGAGGTGGTGGAGTCCAGCGCGCGGCGCACCCATGACGCCGTCGCGGAGGCCATGGCGGTGGTGGCCCAGGTGGTGGGCGGCATCAACGACATCCGCACGGAGTCCAAGGGCGTGGCGGACGCCATCGTCGGACTGAACAAGGACCTGCAGCAGGTCTCGAAAATCGCCCAGGTCATCAACCAGGTGGCGGAGCGCAGCGACCTGCTGGCGCTCAACGCGGCCCTGGAGGGCACCAAGGCGGGCGACGTGGGCCGGGGCTTCTCCCTGGTGGCGGCGGAGATGCGCAAGCTGGCGGAGAACGTGTCCGTGTCCGCGCGCGACATCGCCCGCATCGTGGAGAAGGTGCAGGACTCCGGCGAGGAGGCCGCGTCCAAGGCCCGCGTGGGTATGGCCACGAGCGACCGGGGCGTGGAGGTGGCGGAGCAGGCCTCCTCCGTCTTCCTGCGCATCGTGGAGCTGGCGCGCGGCACCAGCGAGGCGGCGCGGCAGATCACCATCGCCACCCGCCAGCAGCGTCAGTCCAGCGAGCAGGCCGTGCAGGGCGCGCGCAACGTGGCGGACCTGGTGAAGCAGGGCGTGGACGCCACCGGCCGCACCACGCGCATCGCCCAGGACCTCCAGGCCGTGGCCGAAGGGCTCACCGCCGTCACCAGCCGCTTCAAGGCCCAGCAGCCCCGGCCCTGAAGCCCTGAAGCCCTGAAGCCCTGAAGCCCTGAAGCCCTGAAGCTCAGGCCGCCCGGGACGACGGCGCGCGGGCGCGCAGCTTCTGGAACAGCTCCGGGGGCATGGCCGCGACGCCCAGGCGGTGGTCGGGCGCCACCGCCTCGCCGTGGAAGTCGCTGCCGAAGGTGGGCACCAGGTCGCACTCCGCCGCGAGCGCCAGGTACTTCTGCCGCACGGTGGGGTTGTGGTCCACGCTCAGCACCTCCAGGCCGGACAGGCCCGCCTTCGCCAGCGCTTGAATCTCCGGGCGCTCCATCTTGGAGGAGCCGGGGTGGGCCAGCGTCGCGGTGCCGCCCGCGTCGCGGATGAGCCGGATGGCCTCCGCGCCGTCCAGCTTGAAGCGCTCCACCCACGCCGCGCGGCCCGTGCCCAGGAAGCGGTCGAACGCGGCCTTCACGTCCAGGCACCAGCCCTGGTCCACCAGCACCCGCGCCAGGTGGGGGCGCCCCAGCTGCGCGTTCCCGGCCACCTTGCGCACCTGCTCCATGCGCACCGGGAAGCCCAGCTCGCGCAGGCGCGCCACCATGGCCTCCATGCGCCGGGTGCGCTCGTCCCGCAGCCGGTCCGCGAAGCGCGCGAGCTCCGGGTCCTCGGGACGCAGGAAGTGGCCCAGGATGTGGGCCTCCTTGCCGTAGACGAAGGCGGACAGCTCGATGCCGGGCACCAGCTCGACGCCATGCGTGGCGGCGGCGGCCTTCGCCTCCTGGATCCCCGCCACCGTGTCGTGGTCCGTCACGGCCAGGACGGTGACGCCCGAGGCGGCGGCGCGCGCCACCAGCTCCGAGGGCGGGTACTGGCCGTCACTGGCGGTGGTGTGCGAATGCAGGTCGATCACGGCTTGAAGACCCTCCGGAGGGCGGCGAGGCGGGCACTCTTACGCCATGTCCCCATGGGAAGGGGCCGGAAGAGCGGGCCCTGTGTGAATCCGCACGACGGGCGGTTTGTTCCTGTCCGGTGGCGGCCCTTCTGGCG
>NZ_RAWL01000503.1:0-5754 GCF_003668885.1 Corallococcus sp. AB049A
CGTGGGGCGCAAGGGCGTGGGGAGCACCTGGAAGGGCGTGGCGCCCGAGACTTTCGGCCTGCCATTTCGGGACAACCGAGCGGAGCGAACCAGTTCATGGAACGGCACGGCCGCAGCAGTGAGCGCGCGCTCCTGCTCATCATCGAGGACGACATCGGCGTGCGCGAAGGGCTGATGGACCTGCTCGCCCCGCGCTTCGACGTGCTCGCGGCTTCGGACGCGGACGCGGGGGTGGAGCTGGCGCGCGAGCACCGCCCGGACCTGGTGCTCCTGGATCGCTTCCTGCCCTCCGGGGATGGGCTGGCGGTCCTGGAGACGCTCCAGGGCGACGTGCGCACGGAGATGGTGCCGGTCATCTTCCTCACGGGGGACGCGGACGAAGCGACCCTGGAGCGATGCCTGGAGATGGGCGCCGTGGACTTCATCCACAAGCCGGCGAGCTCGCGCGAACTGCTCGCCCGCATCGACCGCGCGGTGCGCCAGAGCGAGCAGCAGCGCAAGCTCCAGGTGCTGGCGCAGACGGACGCGCTCACGGGCCTGGCGAACTTCCGGGCGCTGTCCGTGCGGCTGGAGGACGAGTTCAAGCGCGCCCAGCGCTACGGCTACGCGCTGAGCGTGGTGGTCATCGACCTGGACCACCTGAAGGCCATCAACGACGGCATGGGCCACGACGTGGGCAACCGCGCCATCCTGGCCCTGGCCACCCTCATGCAGGGCAACCTGCGCGAGTCCGACTTCGCGGCGCGCTTCGGCGGCGACGAGTTCGTCGTGCTCCTGCCGCACCAGACGTCGATGGAGGCCGCGGTGTTCGCGGAGCGCCTGCGCTCGGAGCTGCGCGGCGTGAACGTGCAGCGCGGTGACGGGCGCCCGGCGCCCTTCGGGTTGAGCATCAGCGTGGGCGTGGCGGACCACACGGCCGACTCCCCGCGCGAGAGCACGGAGGCCTTGCTGAAGGCGGCGGACGCCGCGCTCTACGAGGCCAAGCGCGAGGGGCGTGACCGGGTCGTCGTGTATGGCCGGTCGCTGCACACCTCCGCGGCACAGCGGCACTGACGGCGGGACGGGAACGAGGGCGCGCGATGAGCGGGACCAGCAAGCTGGCGAGTGGTTCGAGGGTGGCGATCGTCGGCGGCGGTATCGCCGGGGCGGGGCTCGCGGCCTCCCTTCTCTTCAACGGCCGTGCGCGGGGCGTGGCCCTGGACGTGCGCGTCTACGCGGGGGGCACCGAGGAGCGCACCGCGCCCCCTGCCCTGCTCACGCCGGAGTGCCGCTCACGGCTGGCCGCGCTGGGCTGCCGCATTCCTCCGGAGTGGCGCGCGCACGAGCTGCGCGGCGTGGAGATCATCTCCCAGGGCGAGCGCGAGCTCTTGCCGTGCGCGGCCGGCGGCCTGTGGGTCGTGGACGGCTGGCCCAAGGGTGAAGGCGGCCTGGACATGGTGCGCCACGTGCTGTCCACGGCGGCCAGCGCGCAGGGCGCCCGGTTCGTGAACCGCCACGTGGAGCGCGTGGAGCGGCAGGCGCCGGCTCCGGACGCCCCCACGGCGGTGCGCAACGCGGGCCCGCTGGTGGTCCGCGCGCAGGGCAGCGGCGAGCGCTTCCACGCGGTGGCGCTGGCCGCGGGCGCGGGGCCGCTTTTGGGTGACGCGTTCTTCAAGGGCTTCAAGCCGGCGCCATCCATGCCGGCGGTGCAGGCGCGCATCCAGGGCGGGATGCCGGGCCGGGAGCTGGCGCCGGTGGCCCGGCTGTGGGTGTCTCCGCTGCCTTCGGTGGACGCGCTGTTCCTCATCCCGGGCGCGTCGTCCGTGTACGCGCTGGCCTTCGGCGCGGCGGTGACGCCCGCGGACCTGTGCCAGGTGTTGATGATGGCCGCGCGCGACGGCCTCCTGGAGGAGGGCTTCGAGGTCACGACCCTGGAGACCACGCGCCTGCCCTTCGGCCCCGGCCGCACGCTGGTGGCGCCCGGGCAGCTGGTGGTGGGCCCCGCGGCCTTCGGCCACCCGCTGCAGGTGGGCCTGTCGGAGACGCTGGCGTCGTGCAGCCGCGCCGCCGTGGCGCTGCTGGATGGTGGGCTGGACGCGCCCTCGCTGGAGCGCCGCTACGTGCGCGACGGGCTGGGCGAGCTGATGGAGGACGCGGCGGCCGGTGCGCGCTCCATCGCGTGGCTGCGGCGCGCGGGCAAGCGGGCCCCGGCGGCGTTCGTGTCGGCGCGGGCGAAGCATGCGTCGGCCGGCGTGTACGGCGGCGGCGTGCTGGGTCTGAGCTCCCCCACTCCGCTGGGTCTGCTGTCCGCGGCGCGCTGGTCCGGCGTGCGCGAGGTGGTGGGCTCGTGGCTGCGCACGCCCATCGAGCCCGTGCCCACGGTGATTCCGGAGGTGGAGCCGGACCTGTACTACGTGGTGGACGACGACGCGGACACGCGCGAGGCGCTCACGCTGCTGTTGGAGAGCACCGGCGCGCGCGTGGTGGCCTTCGCGGATGAGCTGGCGCTGTTCTGCGCGGTGGCGCGGCGTCCGCCCACCGCCATCCTCCTGGACGTGGTGCTGCACTGGGTGGACGGCCTGCGCCTGTGCGAAGGCCTCAAGCAGCACCCGCTCACCCGCGACACGCGCGTGCTGGTGATGAGCGGCCTCAACCGTCCGCACGTGCGTCAGCGCGCGCTCGACGCGGGCGCGGAGGCCTTCCTCCCCAAGCCGGTGAACCCGGACCGCCTCCTGTGCCAGCTCACCGGCCGCGTGCCGGACCCGCTCGCCGCGCCGCGTGACGTCATCCGGCCCGCCGCCATGGAAACATTTGGCGAAGACCGTTTTGCGTCCTGACACCTACCTGCACACAACTCAGATCACATCGACGGGATAATCCCTACAAAAGCATGAAGCCCCGCACTTCATGCTTCACTCAAAGGGAGTCCCTCATGCTCGCCACGAAGTTCTTTCGCGTTGGCCAGACGTCCACCCAGCTGCTGAAGCACACGCCGCAGATCCAGCGCACCTTCTCCACCAAGGTGCTGTCGCCGGAGGACAAGGCGCTCAAGACGCAGGCGGACCAGAACCGCATCAAGTTCCAGCAGCACGACATCATGAGCGACATCATGAACGCCGAGGACCGGCGCGACGGCGGCAACAACCAGTTCGCGCCGCGCATCCGGCCGGACGTGGAGCTGACCCGCCGGGACAACTTCCCCTTCAACGAGGTCCAGCCGAAGTACGACACGCCGAAGTCCGCCATCGACCGCGGCGGCAAGCTGCAGCCGGTGGACGCGAAGGACCGCACGGTGACGCTCACCGCGCACGTGGACGGCGCGAAGGAGACGAAGGCGCACTCGCCCTACACGTCCTTCAGCGGCGTGCCCGTGGGCGTGGACGGCAAGGCCACGGAGAAGAAGCTCGTGGACAACCCGGACTACGGCAAGAGCCGCATCGTCCACAACCCGTCCCGTGACGTGAAGGGCGGAGACGTGTTCGATCAGTTCGACATCCAGCGCGACATCCGCACGTCCACGCAGCCGGGCCTGGACGAGACGGCCGTCAACCGCAGCCAGCCCGGCAAGCCGGTGTGGCAGCCGGAGCCGCACGAGCGGAAGTTCCTGGCGGACGTCGGCGTGGACCCGACGAAGGAGCGCTTCACCTACCGCGAGCGCGCGATGATGAACTCCAAGCGGGATCAGGAGTACCTGGTGCGCGGCGCCATCCACGACTTCACGCTGGAGCAGCAGGACGCGAAGGGCGACCTGAAGCACGTGTCGCGGGATCAGTTCGCCGACCTGTTCGACGACGCGCACACGAAGGCGAAGTAGCCCGCGAACCGGTCCGGCGCCGAGCACCGACGCCGGTTTCCGGCTGAAACTTCACCCGCCGACATCCCTTGTTCACCCAAGGTGAACAAGGGAGCCGGGCGGCTCAGGCCTCCACGTGCCGCAGGCCCCGGCGCAGGATGAGCGAGCCGGACATCATGGAGATGCCTCGGAAGAAGACGGCGAGCCCCACCATGGTGCCCACGAGCCACACCGAGGACGTGGGCCATCGAGCCATCACGCTGAGGCCCAGGACCAGGGAGATGAGGCCGTAGGCCAGGTCCCATCCCCACTGGAAGTAGCGGTCCATGACGGCGGTGATGACGTGGAAGAGGCCGCTGGCGAAGAAGTAGCCGGCGATCAGCAGCGTCAGTGAGGCCAGCCCCGCGGCCGGGTACATGACGGTGAGGATGCCGACGACGGTGGTGAGTACGCCGCCGAGCATGAAGGACCAGAAGGCGCTCCGGCTCTCGTTGCGGGAGCGAATCGCCGCGGCGATTTCGAGGACGCCGCCAACCACCAGCATCATTCCCACGAAGAAGATGGTGACCATGCTGGTGAAGAACGTGCCGCCCAGCAGCACGACCCCCGCGATGGCCGTCAGCAGGCCCAGGATGAAGGGGCCGCCCCACATGGCGGAGGCTCCCCTGGGAGGACGGTCCGGCCGGGTCTCCGGCGCGCGTTCGACGTTCGTTCGCATGGCGATCTCCACGGTGATGGCTGCCCCGCGTCGGGCCCTCGGCCGCCTGCCGGTCCGGGAGTGGAGGTGGGGGTAGCGTTTCCTCGTGGAAGATGGGCGCGCGACCGGGCGCGAACAATCCGCGCCAACGGACGAAATGAGCCGGCACGGCGAGCAGGGGCCAAAGCGGTCCGCCGCGACTACAGGGCAGGACGCGTGTACGGCGGCGCGAGGAACACCGCGCCGGGCTCCTTGCGAAACCACGTGAGCTGCCGCTTGGCGTAGCGCCGGGTCTCCTGCGCGGTGTCGGCGATGGCCTCCTCGCGGGTCATCCGCCCCTCCACCACCGCGCGAGCCTGCACGTAGCCGACGCTGCGCATGGGGGCCGCGTCCGCGTAGCCCTGATCCATCAAGGCCCGAGTCTCCTCCACGATCCCCCGGGAGAAGAGCGCCTGCGTGCGCGCGTTGATGGCCGCGTAGAGGGAGTCGCGCGGCGGATCCAGCACGTAGAGCTGGAAGGGGTAGCGGTCCGGCGCGAAGGCGTGGGCGCGGCGGAACTCGGACGCGGGCACGCCTGTCTGCGCGTGGATCTCCAGGGCGCGGACGACGCGCACCAGGTCCTGGGGAGGCAGCCTCGCCGCGGTCTCGGGGTCCACCTCGGCCAGCCGGCGGTGCACGGCCTCCCTCCCCTGCTCCGCCGCCAGCGCCTCCAGCTCCGCGCGCAGCGAAGGCAGGGCCCCGGGCGCGTCCACCACGCCGTGCAAGAGGACGCGCAGGTACAGGCCGGTGCCACCGACGACGAACACCGGCCGGCCCCGTGACGCGATGTCCGCGATGGCCGCGTCCGCGCGGCGTTGGTACTCGGCGGCGGAGAAGGGCTCGAGCGGATCCACGCAGGAGACCAGGTGGTGCGGCACGGCGGCCAGCTCCTCGGCGGAGGGCTTCGCGGTGCCGATGTCGAAGGCGCGGTACACCTGCTGCGAGTCCGCGGAGACAATCTCGCCGCCGCCCGCGCGAGCCCACTCGATGGCCAGCGCCGTCTTCCCAGACGCCGTGGGTCCAGCGATCACCGTCAACGGCACCCGCGTCTCAGCCACCAGCGTCCGCCTCCCACGCCCGCTGTAACGCAGACGCGAGGCAAGCGCGAGCCCCCGCTCAAGCCAGCCGCGCCCGCACCACCGCCGCCGCGCTGGCATCCCGCGCGAACACGAGCCGGGCCGTCTCCACGGACGACAGCACGCGTCCGGCCGCGCCCACCAGCGCTCCCCGGCCCGAAGGCGTGGGC
>NZ_RAWL01000504.1:0-5751 GCF_003668885.1 Corallococcus sp. AB049A
AAGCGCGTGAGCGCGTCCTTCACGTCCGTGTACAGCTGCTGATCCAGCGGCGCGGTGGGGGCGGAGGACGCCACCAGCTTGCGCATGTTGCGCAGCACCTGCTGGAACACGCCGGTCGCGGCCTTGGACTGCTCGTCCAGATCCACCAGCAGCTTCTCGCGCTTCGCGGTCAGTTCCGGCGGCTCCGGCGGCAGCTGCGGAACTTCCTTCTTGGGGGGGGCCATGAACCTCTCCATCGGTTGAGGTGAATGAATCGAGCCTAACAGAGTTTACTGGGCTTCCACATCCAACGTCCCGGCTGGAACGGGCCCGCCTTCGGATCAGCGCCGCGTGAGGGCGGTCACCATGGCGCCGGCCTTGCGCACCACCGGATCATCCGCGGGCGTCATGGCGGCAGCGCGGCGCAGATCCTCGAGCGCCTGCGGCTTCTGTCCCAAGGCCAACTTCACCTCCGCGCGCCCCACGTAGACGGCGGCGTCCTGCGGGGCCAGCTTCGCGGCCACGTCGAAGGCGGCGAGCGCGCCCTGCCCGTTGCCGGCGGCCATCTCCACCACCCCCAGCGCCTTGGCGAAGTACACGTCGGTGGGGTTGATGGCGTAGAGCCCCTGGAAGAGCGTGCGCGCCTCCGCCACCCGGCCCTGGTAGAAGAAGAAGTAGGCCGTCTTGGCGATGGCGTAGAGCTCGTCGTTGGAATAGCCGCGCACCTCCCGGAGCGTGGCCTTCCCTTCCGCCCAGCGTTGCAGGAGGGCCGTGAGCTTCGCCTCGTCCTGCGGATCCTCGGGGTCCAGCGCCGCCATGGGTCAGTAGCCCTCGTCCTTCTGCTCTTCCCACATGCGGCGGATGATCTCCTGCGACTCCGCGCTCACCTGGTCCACCAGGCCCAGCATGGCGGACTCGCGCTGCAGCAGGGCCTTGAGGCGCTCCAGGCGCTCCGGCGGCGCGTTCACCTTGGCCAGGCCGCGCTCCAGCATGCGGCGCTGCCCGTCATCTCCCCGGCCGGCGACGCTGGCCAGGTGCGGCCGGTCGCTGAAGCCCTCCAGGTCCGCGTCGTGACCGCCCGGGTGGGGCGGCAGGGGCAGCCGCAGCTCTTCCGACGAGTGCGCCGGACCGATGAAGTCCAGGAGCGCCGCGGAGGGCAGCGACGGGTTCTTGATGTTGCCCGCCTTGCGCAGCTTCTTCGCCCGGTCCAGCTGGGACGGGTCCACCAGCCGCTCGCGGACGCTGCGGGGACCTCCCCAGGGCCAAAGCGCGGTGCTGGGGGGCTGATTGTTGATTCTGGCCATGGTGGGCCGACTTCAATACAGGTGGGGGGGGCGCGTCCAGCCCCCTTCAGCGTCCGCCTGCCTGCTCTCGCTGCAGCGCGTAGACGAAGTTCAGCACCTCCGCCACCGCGTCGTAGAGCTCCTCGGGGACCTCCTGCCCCACGTCCACCCGGTACAGGGCGTGCGCCAGGGACACATTGCGCATCACCGGGATGCCGTACTGCTTGGCGATCTCCCGGATCTTCTCCGCCTTGAGGCGCATTCCCTTCGCCACCACGCGCGGGGCGCCGTCCGCCTTGTTGTCGTACTTGATGGCGATGGCGATGTCCGCCTCTTCGTCGCTGGCCATGGCGTCCTCCTCAGGCGCGCGCTGACGGCGCCGCGTTCTGCTGCTGCTTGAGCCCGTAGACGAAGTTCAGCACCTCGGCGACCGCGTCGTAGAGCTCCTCCGGGACTTCCTCGCCCACCTCCACGCGCAACAGCGCGTGCGCCAGCGGGACGTTGCGCAAGAGGGGGATGTCCGCCTCGCGCGCCAGCGCCTTGATGCGCTCCGCCTTGGCGTCCATGCCCTTGAGCAGCACCCGCGGCGCCCCGTCCTTGTTCTGGTCGTATTGCAGCGCCACCGCGACGTGGTCCGGGTTGGTGACGATGACGCTCGCGTCCTTCACCGCCTCCATCTGGGCCCCCTCCATGATCTCGTGGTGGAGCTCCTTGCGCTTGGCCTTGTGGTGCGGGTCACCCTCGCTCGACTTGTACTCCTTCTTGACCTCCTCCTTCGTCATCATCATGTCCTTCATGAACGACTTGCGCTGCCACCACACGTCGAACACGCCGAAGATGACGAACAGCATGATGATGCGCACGGACACCCGGTAGATGATCTCTCCCAGGATGGCCATGATGCCCTGCGTGTCCTGCCGCACCGTTTCGATGACCAGGGGCATGGAGTCGCGCACCACGCCGGTGACGACGTAGGCGGCGACGGAGATCTTGATGAGGTTCTTCAAGAGCTCCACGAAGGACTTCTTGGAGAACATGTTCTTCAACCCCGCGATGGGGTTGAGCTTGTCGAACTTGGGGATGAGCGGGTCGATGGTGAAGAGCGACCCCACCTGCAGGAAGTCCATCAGCCCGCCCAGCACCGCCGCGCCCGCCACGATGGGCACCGTCAGCAGCAGCAGCGTGCGCACGCCCATGTAGAGCAGCTGCGTGGTCGCCAGCGCCAGGTCGTCCGAGTGGGCGATGGCGTCGAAGCTGAAGCGGAAGAGCGTGGAGATCTCCCGCTCCACCGTGTCCCAGGTCCCCTTGACGATGCCCAGGCCAGCGACGAGCACGGCCACGCCCGTCAGGTCCTTGCTCTTCCAGGTCTGGCCCTTCTTGCGCGCGTCGTCGAGCTTCTTCTGCGACGGTTCTTCTGTTTTGTCGCCACTCTCGTCCGACATGGAGGAATCCCGGGAGGCTTGGGGCGGCTCAGGCCAAGAGCTGGATGGCGTGCTGGAACATGCGGAGCATGTTGGCCAGTTCCTGCTGCATGCGGCCAATCACCACGTGGATGGCGATGAACATGATCAGCACGCCCACCAGCGGCTTGAGCGACATGGAGATGAAGAACACCTGGATCTGCGGCGCGACGCGGTTGATGGCGCCCAGGGCCAGGTCGGTGACGAACGCGGCCACCATGCCGGGGCCGGCCAGCGCCAGGCTGATCTTCAGCAGGTCCGAGAAGGAGCGGATCATCAGGTCGAAGAAGGGCCACACGCCCCGGCTGAAGCGCGGGAAGCCCTCCAGCGGCACGATGGCGAGGCTCTCCGCCAGCGCCCGGATGATGATGTGGTGCCCGTCCAGCGACAGGAACAGCACCACGCACAGCTGCACCTTGAGGCTGGAGAAGAGCGACACCTGCGTGCCCAACTGCGGCACGTAGAGCTGGGCGTTGTTGCTGCCCGACATGGTGTCCATCAGCGTGCCGGCCACGCGGGCCGCGTCGAACACCATGTTGACGATGTACGACAGCGCCACGCCAATGAAGATCTCCTTGAGCAACAGCCCGATGTACGGGAGCGCGCTCAGGGGAATCCTGTCCATCTTGTCCGCCACGGACGGGAAGATCACCGCGGACACCAGCAGGCCCAGGCCCAGCTTCATCTCCGAGGGGACGACCTCGCCGCCCAAAAACGGGCTGAAGATGAGGATGGGCATCACGCGGCACATGATGAGCGCCATCGTGAAGATGACGACCGACAGGTTCACCCGAGCGCCCAGCTCGGCCATGACTTCGCCGATGTTCATCTGCCGATGAGCGCCGGGAAGCGGTCGAAGACGTGGAAGGTGAAGCGCAGCAACTGGCCACCAATCCATGGGCCCGTCATGGCGAGCACGCCGAAGACGAGGACGACCTTGGGCGCGAACGAGAGCGTCTGCTCTTGAATCTGCGTGGTGGCCTGGAACAGCGAGACGAGGAAGCCCACCAGGAGGCTCATGAGCACCGGCGGCGCGGAGACCACGAGCACCAGGAACAGCGCCTCCTGGGTGATGAACGTGAGCTGATTCATGGGAGTACGGGGCTCCTTACAGGTAGCCGATGACCAGGCCCTTGGCGATGAGGTACCAGCCGTCCACGAGCACGAACAACAAGAGCTTGAAGGGCATGGAGATGGTCGTGGGCGACAGCATGTGCATGCCCAGCGCCAGCAGGATGTTGGCCACCACCATGTCGATGACGATGAAGGGCACGAACAGCAGGAAGCCAATCTGGAAGGCCTCCTTCAGTTCGGACACGACGAAGGCCGGGACGATGACCATGAAGTCGTTCGGGCCGATGTCCTTGCGGTCCTCCTCCTTCCGCATCTTCTTCGCCAGGCTGTAGAAGAGCGTGCGGTCCTTGTTGGTGACCTTCTTCATCAGGAACTCGCGCAGCGGTTCCTTGGACTTGTCCGCGGCGCCCAGCATCGTGCCCACCGTCTCCGAGGAGAACACCGACGTTCCCCGGGACCAGATGTCGATGCCTCCCGCCCGGTACATCTCCTGGCCCACGGGGGCCATGATGTAGACGGTGAGGATGATGGCCAGGCCGGTGATGACCTGGGTGGGGGGAATCTGCTGGGTGCCCAGCGCCGAGCGGACGATGGACAGCACCACGGAAATCTTCACGAAGCTGGTCACCATCATCAGCGCGAACGGGACCAACGACATGGCCGCGAGCGCGAGGATGAGGATGAGCGGACGGGAGGTGAAGGAGTCGCTGCTCACCGCCTCCTTGACCATTTCATCCGGCATCGAGTCTCCCCCCTTCTTCGCCGCGGACGCGACGAAGGGATGCAGGGACACGAGGGCCGCGAAGAGCCAGGGCGGAGCGCGGAACAGCAGCGGACGGGCGGCGGGAGACGAACGGTTCACGTGACGGCCTTCAGACGCCCGGCGGCGGCGTGGTGCCACCGGTCCGGCGGGAGAGGAGCTTCTGGAGGAAAGGACTCAGGGACACCGGCGACGACGGCGGACGCGCGGCGCGGATGCGCTCCACGGCGTCGCGGTCCAGCTTCGAAACCAGTTGCACGCCACCCTCGCCGCCACCCACCAGCAGGTACTCGTCCGCGGCCTTCAGGACGAAGAGCGTGCGCCGTTGATCCAACGGGATGCGCTCCATCACCGACACGACCGACGCCTTGCCCACGGGCACGCCCTGCAGCCCCATCAGCCGGCGCAGGCCCACGTTGAGCGTGAGGTAGATGGCCGCGAGCACCGCGCCCAGCAGCGCCACCGTGCGCACCACCACCCAGCCCAGGCTCTCCTGCGCCGCGTCGGCTTCGGGCTCGGCCATGCCCAGCTCGCGGTCCAGCTCATCCGCGTGGCGCTTCGCGCGGGCGGCGCCATCCCCCGTCGCGGCAGGAGCCGGAGTCTGCGCGGGAGCCTGGACGGAGGCCGGTGCGGGAGCCGCCTCCTGCGCCGGTGCCGCCACGGAGGCGTCAGGCGTGGAGGCCGCGGGCGCCTGCGCCAGGACGGCGGGCGACGCGAAGAGCAGCGCGGCGCCGAGCAACAGGCGCGAGGAGGAAAGACCGAGGACCGCCATGGATGGGCGCGAGCCTAGTGCACCCGAGTCAGGACCGCCACGGGCCCGGGCACGCCTCCCTGCCCGCCTGCCTCGTGACGCACGGGAGCAAAGCGCTTTCAGCTCAGCTGGATGATGCGCACGCCGAGCTGCCCCTCCAGCTCCACGAGCTCGCCCCGGGCCACCACCTTGCCGTTCACCGACAGGTCCACGGGCTCCCCTGCCCCACGGCGCAGGTCGAGGACCTGTCCGGTGCGCAGGCCCACCACCTGTTCGGCCGTGATGGGCACGCGCGCCAGCTCCACCGCCACCTGCAGGGGCAGGTCGCTGAGCAGATCGCTTCCGTCCCGGTTGTTGTCGTCCAAAGCCGCCCCTTCGAGTTCCGGAGGAACGCCCAGCTCCGGGTTGGTGAAGTCCTCGTTCTCTTCCGACCCGCCCCCGGGC
>NZ_RAWL01000505.1:0-5736 GCF_003668885.1 Corallococcus sp. AB049A
ACGGACCGCCGCCCCAGTTGCTCCGCGCTGCGATCCGCTTGGCCGACCCCGTCGCGATCCGCTTGGCCGCCCCCGCTGTGAACAGCTTGGGTGACCCGACTGCGATCCATTACCCCGGCCCGTCACATTTTCCCGCCACGGCTTCAAGTCGTGCCGCTGGAGTAACTCGCGCACCGTCTCCATTCCCACCTGCGGCACGATTCCCCGTCCCACCACTTCACGCACCAGCAGGCTCAGCGTCCATCGGGCATGCCCCTGCGGCGGACTGCTGCACACCAGTGCCACCACTTGGGAGGCTTGCCCAGGAGTGAAGCGCCGCTGGCGTCCAGGCCGTGGCCTCTCCTGGAGTGCGGCATCGAAGCCTTCGCGCCGGTAGCGTCCCCGCACCTGACGTACCGTCCGCTCCGAGAGGCCCGCGGCTTCCGCGGCGGCCACGCCCGTCCAGCCTTCTCCCAGCAACTGCAGGGCGCGCGCTCGCTTCAAGACACGCACGGATTGACGGCCTCGACGCATCAGCGCGTCCAGCGCCTCCTTCTCCGCCTGCTTCAGCTTCACGCCAAGCTCCTGCATGTCGACCCTCCTATTGGGTCAACATGCAGGTGCGGCAGACTTCATCCGGGACGAGGACTAGTGCCTGGGACACCAGCGGGTCACCTCAGTGGAACCCCTGCGCGACAGGACTCGCGCCAGGAAACGTGATGCCAACCGCCATCGGGTCCCCATTCGTTGGGGTTTCACCACGGCCAAGGCCCGCGGCACCTTCTACTACAAGCCAGAGGACTTCACCCGGGGCGAGGACCATGCCGGAACGCGCGGAGACTACTCTCGCATCCCCTCACCAGAGCCCAAAGAACCGGCATCTCCTTTCTTCAAACCGCCCGGGCAGTTCGAGCTCACATCGTCTCCTCACGCAGGTCGTTTCGTGAATCCTTGTGCCTTCGCACCTGGCTACTGGCATAGACACATCACCCAGAGTGAACATTGCCTCCCCCCAAGCCCACGCGACCTGACCCGCGCCAAGTGATAGATTCCACGAGCATGACGCTTCCCGCCAACACGCCATCCCCCACGCCGACAACTCCGGCGGTTTTGGGTGATCAAGACCTCGACGTCTTGGCCGAAATGTTCTCGAGATGGGAACACCCCGCAGTACGCGATCCCACTCGCGCAGTGATTCTTGCAAACGGAGATCCCCAGGAGGCACGGGAGATTTTCGAACTGCTGAGGTGGCTAGTAGAGGGTGCTGAGGCGCCGCAAGCGCCCAAGGACTTCGAGCGGCTGGGTGAGCGCATGCTTGGCGCCATTCATGGCCTCATCCATACAACCGCAGGGCAACGTGCTCACTTCGAGGAACTCACCGAGCAACTCATCATGACGCTTGAGCCCTTCTGCATGAAGGTGCTCGCACTCCTGGAGTCCGTCACATTCAAGGGCATGGCGACCAAGAAAGGGGGGCTCGCGACCGCCATCGCAACACTACAGCAGCATAAGCGGATCCCCTACACTCTGAATCTGAAGCCCGAAGACTTCGAGCGTCCGGAGGGCTGGGATGCACGCAATTCCTACGAGAATGTCGTGCGTGACGTCCTACCCGCTCGTCTCGACAAAGCTCATCGGGCGACTGCCCCGAGCATGCACCTGTGGATGAGTGCGGTTGCGTTTCTGGCGGGGTGCGTGGACAAAAACTTCAAGGACCTCCGACAGTTGCGGAGCGCAACAATACGCCGTGCTCCGACGGCTCGAGAGAACCTCCCCGAAGGGCTCCCTGAGCCGAGGCGCATCACCTGGGATGTCGCCGAGCCGATGTCCACAAGGCGTGACGCTGCCGACAAGTGGTCCAACTTCATTGAACAGGATGCCCACGAAGGTGGCCGGGTCGTGGTGATGGAGGGCACCCCGGGCTGGGGAAAGTCGATGTTCCTGGCCCTTGCACTCGGGAACGTCAAGGCCCCCATGCATTTCACAGACCTGACAGACTGCCTCACTGCGCACGACATTGCCGCAGCACTCCTGTTTGGCCTACGTCTACCCGATGAAGAGCACGCAAAAATCGATCAGCGGCCTGTCACGGCTGTCCAGGTGCTCTCCAATTGGATAGGCCGACCGGCAATTGTCATCTTCGAAAGTCTTCAGCGCTCCGTTCAAGCGCGCGCACCCGCGGATCTCGGCAGATTCATCCGCAGGCTGATTGATCTAGGACACACTGTCGTTCTTGAGAGTTGGACGCAGCAGCTTGAATGCCTCGCTCAAATTCCGCAGGCACGGATTCGCGTGTGTGAGCGCGGAGAACTGCAGCGGTTGTCGTCCGAAGAGATTGGGCAATGGGCAACCAGGGTTATCAACCGACCGCTGACCGCCGAGGAGACGGATGCGCTCGAACTCTTCGAGGGGCACCCTCTTGCCGTTCGCAATGCCTTACAGATGCTCAAGCTACGCTACCCCGAACCGGCGGCTGGAGTGGAATCCGATCTCTTTGATGTCTGCCTGCAATGGCAGAATGTACTAAATGCGTTCGGCGCTCTGGTTTGGCAGACTCTTGGACGAGGGGCGTCAGACATCGCTTCGGGAACCGCCATCCTGGATGACACCCTTGCCGCGTGGTTCGCGGTGGTGCCCTGGGCGACTCCTCGGGTGGAGGATCTGGACATCGAACTGCGTCGGGCTGTCCATCGCCTGCAGGCCATAGGTCTAATCACGATTGAGCGGGAACGATGCAAGACCGAGGCGTGGGCTCGCCTCTTTGGACTCCGCCGCGTTCTCGACAACCCTCGGTGTGTCACGGAGCAGAGCAAGCTGTTGGCTTCTCTCGTCACGAGCATTCCCGAGGAAAGGATTGGACTGCAGCGACGTCATATCGCCAGCCTCGCAGTGACGAGCACACTCCTGCGTGAACCGCTGACTCAACTGCTGCCTGCGATTCCAGCCCCTCAGCCAGAGGATGAGGCAGTCTATGCCGAGGCCGAAGAACCGTACGAAGCACCTCCTGCCAAGGAGGTCATCGCCAACATGGACCTATCTCCAGGCGGCAGCCCATTGCCCGCAGACCTGCACTTCTGGGTCCTTGAAGGAGCGGGCCGCCTGGGAGACGTACGGACAGTACAGACCCATCTGAGTGCTCTGGTCACAACGCAGGGCACCAGTGCGCATGCGGCACTGCGAACCGACTGGCGGACGGTCAAGGCATTGCACCGTGCCATCGCACAACTCCCGACTACTCGCCGTGGCCGCTGGCTGCTGTATGAACAAGCTGTTTCCCTTCTTCCGCGCGATCTCACCTCAGCCAGTGTGCCCTACCGAGCATGGGTCGCACGGATGCTGACAGGGGCCACGGAAAGCGCCTTGGCTTCCGGCCGCAGCGCGGAAGCAAGGGATTGCATCCAACGCGCGCAGGATGCACACCGGCTGACCCGGCGCTCCTCCGTGGACGTGTACTCTCGCTACCTGCATGATGACACGACCTACCGCCTTGCGGCTGTGCACACGGAAGCAGCCTCAACGATGAATGAACTCGCGGTTGCTCACAGAGCAGCTCTTGACGCAATTCCTCCTCCTCACGAATGGTCTCCTGAACGTACGCTCTCGTGGGCAGCACGACAATTGCGCCACGCACGGGTCCTGTTGAGGTTAGGTTTTCGCGAACCACAGCTCTTAGCGTGTCTCGTTTCAGCGCTTCAGCATCAGCCCATTAGCACCCGTTGGTTGAAAACGATCTCGCACCTCTCCAAGCATCTCGATTCTCATGAGGAGATCGTCAACGAGCTCAATGCTCTGGCACAGCAACGTCTGCAGGAGCTTCCCGCAGGCGCCACCAGAGAGGGGCTCCGCGCATTGGCACAGCTCTTCCAAGAATCCGAGCAAGGCGCCTCTCATGCCTTGACCTGGGCCAAGGAACTCGTCCAACGGCTGAACACCTGCGATCTGGAAGAAATTGCGGTGCTTGAGTCATGCATTGAGCTCCTGTTACGGGAGGCGGAGACCACCACGGCAATCACCGAGGATGCGAATGGGCTGGCTGAGCTGATACTCACGTCAGCCCCTACGCTGTTGACGGTATTTGGAGACGATGAAACCGTGCACCACCTGCACGCGCTCTGCATTCAATTCGTTGCACGCAGGATACTTTGGCACCGTCCTAGACCCCACGAGCAGAACACCAGCTTGAGTGCGGACCAACAGATCCGGCAACTCCTGGCGGCCGAGCGTCGCATTGACGGTTTGTACAATGCCAACGTCATCCTTCCCAACGCCAGCCAGTGGCTATGGGATGAGTGGGCTGAGTGGAAGATCGAGGTTCGGCGTCGCATCTACGCCGCTGAGAGGGCCCGCCCCAAACCGGATCTAGAAGGCAAGGATCACACGCACGCACTCAACAACTTCATCAATAAATGTGCCGCAAGCATTCCGGATTACCCAGCGAGTCATGCGGTGGCGGTACGGATTCATCGCTATCTGTGGAATTGGCCCGCGATGCGAGCACGACTGCGCGCACTGGTGGAGGCGCCTACCAACTTCTTAGAACGGGCGCGCATCATCGAGTTGGCTTCGGATGGCCTCTCGGGAATCTACTTCAGCCCACCTCTACTCCGCGATATCGAGGAACCCCTCACCCCAGATGAAAAGAAGCTCCTCGAACTGATTCTTGCCGAAAGAATCATGATGAGTGACACAGAAGGGATGCGCACATGGGCCGAGCGCAACCGACTGCTGCTCGATCGGATGGCCGATACCGCTTTCTGGTCCGAGATTATCGAGTCTGCCCGTCACCTGCTCGGGCGTCCGGACGAGTACTGGCAACGCATCGTTACTCATGTACAGACGCCAATCGCGACCCACCAGAGTTATCGGCTAGCGGAAGACCTGACGGATCCGCGGGTCCTCACGATGGTCAGCAGACTGTGTCGATTCGGTGCTGGAGAACTCTCCCTGCCAGTCAATGTTCGTCGCGACCTGGCTGAGCTCGCACTTGTCGCATCTCTTGATGAGGCAGCTTGGATCCGATCCCTCACAGGGCATCCACCAATGCTTGCCAAATTCATCGTAGGGACGTGCATCGGCCTCGGGCTGGTCGCATCCGGCGATGGGACACTTTTTGGCACCAAGAAATCGCCTGAAGTCGATCGTCAAGGACGCCATCGCACATGGATGGAGTTGATGGAGAAAGAACTCAATGCAGCCTACTCCGGCGCAGCCGGACGGTTCCGCACGCATTGCCGCGAAGTTTGGGGGCGTCTGCGAGAACTCACAGGAGGCAAGCCTTTGCTGGAACGGCACTGACTCGAACTGTGACCCAATCTTTTTTCCTACCAACTCCAACAGGGTATTCAACGCGAACCCAGGCGACTAACCAGAGCTGGTCTCAAAATTGATTGAGCAGGTATGAGTGCGCAGGCCGGACTGCGGATCGACATTGAAGAGATGGGCATGTTTGAAGCTGCCTAGTGAACCTGACCAATGAACAGTGGAGCCTGACTGAGCCGCAGCTCCCCGCGCTGAGGATGATGCGAGAGGCCCTCTCTGCCAAGGTGAGTGAGACAGTCCGTACCCAGCAGTTTAGTGTGCAGGGCGACCCAGGCAGGGACGATGAATCCGGTGGTGGAAGAGGCTCGGGCCAGGGAGACCGAGGTGGTGGAGAAGGCCAGGCGACGAGGTTTCACCGCGGAGTACAAGCTGCGGGTGCTGGCGGAGGCAGAGCGCTGCACGAAGCCCGGTGAAGTCGGGGCGCTACTGCGCCGCGAA
>NZ_RAWL01000506.1:0-5734 GCF_003668885.1 Corallococcus sp. AB049A
GACGTGGCGCGCACCTCGCCCACCCTCCCCCGCTGCGGCAGCCGAGGCAGCGCCAGGCTCAACCCCGGCGCCAGCCGCGCCACCTCCGCCTCATCCAGCATCGTGCTCACTGCTCGTGGACCTGCTTCTCACGCCCCACGAGCACCCGGTCCGCGGCGAACGCCGCCAGGAGCGACACCAGCGCCACGCACAGCAGCATCTCCGGCGGCAGCTTGAGACCGCTCGGGTCGCTGTAGTCGTACTTGCCGAAGTTCAGCGTCCCCACCACCGGGTTGAGCAGGTTGAGCAACGCATCGTCCCCCTCCAGCCCCAGGAACACCGCCAGCAGCGGCGGCACGCCGGCCCCCAGGATTCCCGCCAGCACGTAGAGCAGCCGCACCGACACCGGCGACGCGAACCGCCCCGAGCGCGGCATCCGCCCCAAGAGCAGCGCCACCGACAGGTACAGCACCCCATAGAGCGCCAGCGCCACCGTGGACATCGCCTTCCGCAGACTCCCCGAGGCGTCGTCCACCACCAGCATCGGGACCGCGCACCCGGCCGCCCACCCCAGCAGCAGCAGCACCGACAGCCGGAAGCCGCGCAGCGCGCCGGGCTTGAACAGCGACCAGCCCCGCGTCCCCGCGCGCAGGGGCCGCGCCAGCCCGTCCACGTCCGTCCCCACGAAGAGGCTGACGAAGATGAGGTGCAGGCCGCCCAGGATGCCCATCACCTCGAGGATGTTGTTGTCCCAGTCCTGGAGCCACCACACCGCCATCATGCCCACGAACGTCAGCACCACCTGCGCCACCAGCGCCCGCCGGGGATGGCGCGTGTAGTCCTCCGTCACCAGCGACAGCCGCGACACCGCCGTCTCGAACACCAGCCACCCGTTCGACCCGAGCACCCAGAGCGCCGTGCCCAGCCCCAGGAAGAAGTCCCGGTCGAACGAGAACCCGCTGCCGCGCTCGTTCGTCATCACGAAGGCGAACGTCAGCGACTGGAAGAACGTCACCACCAGCACGCCCACCAGCGCCAGCCGCACCGCGGCCCGCCCCATCCGGCTGTCCGCCAGCGTCGCCGCGCACACCGACACGAGCGTGAGGAACACCAGCCACGCCCCACCCAACAGCAGCACCATCAGGATGGTGGGCAGGTCAATGCCGTTGAGGAAGTAGCTGAACAGCAGGAACGGCCCCACCGCCGACGCGTACAGCACCGCCTGCACCAGGAACGACGCCACCTTGCCGCGCAGGATGCGCCGCGGCCCCAGCCCCGTGAGCAGGAGCAGCGACCACGTCTCGTCCTCACGCTCGCGCGCCAGGGAGCGGTACGCGTTGAAGGGGATGAGACCGAAGTGCACCAGCGCCAGGCACACGAAGAAGGAGAAGAAGTAACTCCGCCCCTCGCGCGTGTACGTGCTGTCGTGCGTGTTCGCGTACGCGATGAGCGACAGCACCAGGCACGCCGCGAGCAACAGCCCGAAGCTCACCCAGAAGACGCGCGTGCGCAGCCCCTGCCGCACCTCCTTCACCACCAGCGGGTTGAGCCGGTCGCCCCACTTCTCCCACCGGTCGGACGTTACGGCGGGGACTCCGGGCGAGGGAGCGGACTCGGCCGCGCCCGACGCGGGACTTGCTTGCGTGCTCACGCCACCCTCCCCTTCGTCACCGTCATGAACGCATCTTCCAGGTTGCGCTCGCGCGGGCTGAACGCGCACACCGGCAGCCCCTGCGACACCAGCGCGGAGAGCAACGCCGCCGCGGCCGCCTCCGCCTGCGTCGGCCCCGCGTCCACCTCCAGCTCCAACCGCACGCGCAGCGCGCTGGCCTCGCGGGACACGTCCTTCACGCGAGGCTGCTCCAGCAGCGTGCGCTCCGTGCGCGCCCACAGCGCCTCGCTCCCGTCACCCGTCGCCGCCAGCCGCACCGTCAGCTCCAGCACGCGGGACGTGTCCGGGCCCTGGCGCAGCAGGTCCTCCACCTTGCCCTGGGCCAGCAGGCGCCCCTGTTCGATGATGACGCAGCTGTCGCAGATCTCCGCCAGCTCCGTGAGGATGTGGCTGGAGATGATGACCGCCTTGCCCTGGTCCGCCAGCGCGCGCAGCAGCTCCCGCAGCTCGATGCGCGCGCGCGGATCCAGGCCGTCCGCGGGTTCGTCCAGCAAGAGCAGCCGGGGGTCGTGCAGCAGCGTGCGCCCCAGGGCCACGCGCTGGCGCATGCCCTTGGACAGCTCCGTGGTGAGCTTGTGCGCCAGCGGCCCCAGCCCCGTGAACTCCATCACCGACTCCACCCGCTGCTTGCGCTGCGCGCCCTTCAGTCCGTACGCGCGCGCGAAGAAGTCCAGGAACTCCGTCACGGTGACGTCGTCGTAGGTGCCGTAGCGGTCCGGCATGTAGCCCAACAGCGGCCGGGCCCGGTCCGGCGCGTCCACCAGCGACGTGCCGTCCAGCAGCACCGAGCCCGCGGTGGGCACGTCCAGCGTGGCCAGGATGCGCAGCGTGGTGCTCTTGCCCGCGCCGTTGGGCCCGATGAAGCCCAGGATGCTGCCCGCCTCCAGCGAGAACGACACGTCGTCCACCGCGCGCAGCGCCCCGTAGTCGCGCCGCAGCCCCTTCACCTCCAGCAGGCTCATCGTCGTGCCTCCTCGGCCTGACCCCGCACCACGTGCAGCGCGGCCTCCAGCTCCACGTCCAGCGCCGCCGTGGGCGTGAAGCCGCGCCCGCCCAGCCGCGCCACGAACGCCCCGTCCTCCAGCGCCCGCGACAGGGGCATCACCCCGTCCGCGAAGCGCGACAGCGGCTCGTGCTCCATGCCCAGCAGGTCCTCGGGCGCCGCGTCCAGCGGCGTGGCCGCCCCTTCCGCGCCGTCCGCCAGCTCCGGCAGGGCCCAGAACCGGCCGTCCAGCTTCACCGTGCCGCCCTTCAGCGGAGCGCCCAGCGCGTTCTGCACCCGCACGCCGCCGCCGGCCCTGTGCACCGCCAGCCGCGCGCGGGAGGGAACCACCGCGAGCTCTCCCCACTCGCGGTAGCTGCGCGAGGGCAGGAAGCTGTTCTTCACGGCGAGCCCGTTCGTCCAGTCCAGGAAGCGCGGGGGTTCCTCCGGGTCCCTGGCGGACAGCAGCACGCTGGAGCCGGGCATGCGCATGCCGTCCTCCGCGAGGTTCGCGTACCAGGCGTTGATCCCCACCGTCACCGCGCGCGAGCGCTCGCGGTCCAACAGCGTGAGGCTGTAGCGCGCGGCGTGCACGTTGAAGCCATCCACCAGCACGGACCACGCCACCAGGCCCAGGCTGGTGAGGACCGCCAGCGAGGGCACCGCGATGAGCACCGCCAGCGGCCCCTTGCTCCTTGCGAGCATCCACCCGCCGGGCCCCACCGCGAGCGTGAAGAGGAAGATGAGCAGGAGGAAGCGGCCCACGGGCGCGCGGGCGCTGGAGAGCAGCGGCAGCCGACCGTCGTTCAGCAGGTCGTGGCGCTCCCACCGGGGCGGAGGCCCCGCGGGCGTCACCACGGACTGGGAGCGCTGCGTGTCCTCCCAGAGGCTGAAGCCGCAGCCCGGCTCCTGCTTCCGGCACTCGCGGAACTGGCGCACGAAGCCGAAGCCATAGGGGGACAGCTCCGCCTTGTCGTCCTGGAGCAACGGGAGGCGCAGGCGCGGATTGGCGGGAGGCTGGTCGAGCACCAGCTTGCCGCCGCTCACGGCGTACGTCTCCAGCACCGCCCAGACGTCATCGGGGACCTGATCCGCGGGCACCGTCACCAGCACCGCGTCGTAGCCCGCGTAGGCCGCCAGCTCGCGCGGCGCGGTGCGAGGCTCCACGAAGCGCGTGGCGACCAGCGGCTCCACGTTCTCCGGCGAGTAAACGAGGCCCGTCGCCGCCTCGAAGGCCTTCACGTCGCCCAGCACCATCACGCGCGCGCCCCGGGCTCCGTCCAGGTAGAAGCCCCGGGACGCGGTGTCCAACCCGGGCGAGCTCATGGTGAGCGTCCCCGACTGGAGGTCCGCGGGCATCATCAGCCACGTGACCGTGCGCTCGCGCGGGGCCAACTCCAGCGAACGCTCGATGAGGCGCCCCTGGGCATTGATGGACAGGCGCACCGGGCGCGGCTGGCCGCCGCTGTTGTGCACCGTCACCTGGATGGGCGTGTAGCCCCGGTTGGGCACGAGCGTGACGACGCGCATGGAGACCTTGAGGCCGCCGCCCACGTCCTGGAGCATCTCCGTCGTCTCCGCCACATTGCGGTAGCCGCTGCCCTGGGGCTCCGCCTCTCGCGCTGCCTCCACCGTCGGGCTGGTGGCGAACGCGGGCGTCGCGCCCCAGAGCAGGGCCCCCAGGCCCATGGCCAGGACGAGGGTCGCGCGGCTAGCCACGAGGCACCTCGGGGGTGGCCTTGAGCAGCTCGCGCACCACGTCCGGCGCGGTCACCTTCTCCAGGGACGCCTCGTAGGCCAGCACCAGGCGGTGGTTGAGGGCGGCGGGCGCGGCGGCCACCACGTCGTCGAAGCCCACGTTGGGCCGGCCCTCCAGCAGCGCGCGCGCACGGCCCGCGGCGGCCAGGGCCAGCGCCGCGCGAGGGCTCGCGCCGAAGCGCACGAAGCGGCGCACGGCTTCGGGCGCGGAGGGCTGGCGCGGGTCGGACGCCTCCACCAGCCGGCCGATGAAGTCCGCCACCGGACCGGGCAGGTGCACCCGGTCCACGGCGGCGAACAGGCGCGACAGGCCTTCCGCGTCCAGCACCGGCTCCAGCGCGGGAGGCGCGCCGCGCACGCGCGTGGTGAGCAGGGTGCGCAGCGTCTTCGCGCCCACGGGCGGCACCAGGATGCGGAAGAGGAAGCGGTCCAGCTGCGCCTCGGGCAGCGGGTACGTGCCTTCAAGCTCGATGGGGTTCTGCGTGGCGAGCACGAAGAAGGGGTCGGGCAGGGGGCGCGTCTGGCCCAGCACCGTCACGGAGCGCTCCTGCATGGCCTCCAGCAGCGCGGACTGCGTCTTGGGGCTGGAGCGGTTGATTTCGTCCGCGAGGACGAGGCTCGCGAAGAGGGGGCCCTCGCGGAAGACGAAGTCGCGGCGCGCTTCGCCCTCCAGCACGTAGGTGCCGGTGATGTCGCCGGGCAGGAGGTCGGGGGTGAACTGGATGCGGCGGAAGGGCAGCGACAGCAGCCGCGCCAGGGCCTTGCACAGCTCCGTCTTGCCCAGGCCGGGCAGGCCCTCCAGGAGCACGTGGCCCCGGGCGAGGATGGCCGTCACGACCTGCTCGACGACCGCCTCCTGGTCGAGCATCACCTGGTTGAGCCCGGCCTTGAGCCGGGCCGCCACGTCCGCCGCGCCCTGTGCTTCGGCGGGGCTCAGAAGTTCCGCTGCCACGTCGTTTCCCCCTGCTGGACTACGGACCACCGAAGTACCGCTTCACCAGGTCGCGGTTGCGAGGCAGCAGCGGACCGGAGGTCGGTCCCGCCGTCGCATCGCCCTTCGCGCCCGTGCCCTTCGCGCTGGACGGCCCCGCCTGCCCCGTCCGGGCCTGCGGATCCGCTGCGCGAAGGCCCCACAACTCTTCCGCTTCGCCGCCGTTGCCTTCCGGCAGCGGCTGGAACGCGAGCCGGTTCGGATCCATCTCCGCCTCGCCGCCGAAGACGAGCGGCTGGCTCTCTCCGCCCCGGCCCGTGCCCGAGCCATCGCCCTGCCGCGTGTTCCGGCTCGCGTGCTGACCGCCCTGCTCGCCCTCGCCGTCGCCCTCTTCCTGTCTCTTATACACAAC
>NZ_RAWL01000507.1:0-5690 GCF_003668885.1 Corallococcus sp. AB049A
CCCGGCCGGCTACCTGGGGCTGGTGAAGGGCTTCTTCGCCCTGGTGGGCGCGGCGACGGCGTGGGCCACGTGGCGGCTGTCGCGCGCGTCCGGGGCCTCCACCCTGGCGGCCTCCGGCGGGGCCGCCCTGTTCGCCCTGGCGTCGGTGCCCCTGTACTTCGCCCCCCGGGCCATGAGCGAGAACGCCTCCGTGCTGCCGGTGGTGCTGGGCCTGTCCCTGGCCCTGCCGAAGGCGGCGTCCCGGCGGGCCCTGGTGGCCGGGGCGTCCCTGCTGGGGCTGGCGGTGCTGCTGCGGCTGCAGAACGGCGTCTTCTGCGTGGGCCTGCTGGCGGTGCTCCTGTGCCGGCGCCAGTGGCGGCAGGCGGGCGTGGCGCTGGCGGTGCTGTCCGGGTGGGCGCTGGCCTTCGGCCTGTTGGACAAGCTCACCTGGGGCCGGTGGTTCCACTCGGCCATCGTCTACCTGGACTTCAACGTGGTGCAGGGCAAGGCGGCCCAGTGGGGCACGGAGCCCTTCGGCTACTACCCGCGCATCCTGCGCACGGCGATGCCGGTGCTGACCGTCGTCACCCTGGCGCTCGCCGTGCTGGCGGTGCCCCGGGCGTGGGGGCTGTCCTTCCTGGCCGCGGCCTTCTTCGTCCTGCACGCGCTGCAGCCGCACAAGGAGCTGCGCTTCCTGGTGCCGGTGCTGCCCCTGTTCGCGGCGCTCGCGGGCGTGGGGCTGGACTCCGTCCTTCGGGTGCTGCGCGGCACTCCGGCGCGGGCCACCGCCACGCTGGCGGTGGTGGCGGGGGCGCTGGTGTCCGGCGCGGACGCGGGGGCGCTCACCTTCGGAGACGTGGGCCAGTACGAGCGCGTGCGCCCCAAGGACAGCGCCTGGGACGACCAGGGCCCCGTCAACCGGCTGCTGGAGGCGGCGGGCCGGCGCGACGACGTGTGCGGCCTCAAGGTGGAGGCGGTGCACCTGGCGTGGACGGGGGGCTACAGCTACTTCCACCGGAAGGTGCCGCTGTATCCCCACACCGGCCCCGGCCGGGACTCCCGCCGGTTCAGCCACGTCATCACCCCGGCGGGCTTCGAGGGCGCGGGCACGCTGGTGGCCCGGGACGGCGCGCTGGCGCTGGTGAAACTGCCGGTGGCGGACTGCGCACCGGACCCCGGCTATTCATGGCGACTGCCCTGAGCGGGACAGTTCGAGCCTGAAAGGCCCTTCCGGCCCCACCGGCGGGTTGGTAAGCCACGGCCATGCCCGAATCCGACTGCCTCTTCTGCAAGATTCGCGATGGCCTCATCCCGGCGAAGATCGTCTACCAGGACGAGAACTGCCTGGCCTTCGAGGACATCAACCCCCAGGCCCCCACCCACGTGCTGTTCATCCCGCGCAAGCACATCGCCACGGTGAACGACATCACGGTGGAGGACCGGGAGCTGGTGGGCAGCCTCTACATGGGCGCGGCGAAGGTCGCGCGCGAGCGGGGCTTCGCGGACACGGGCTACCGCGTGGTGATGAACACCCAGCGCGACGCGGGCCAGACGGTGTTCCACATCCACCTGCACCTGCTCGCGGGCCGCACCCTGCACTGGCCGCCGGGCTAGCCGGCATCCGAGCCGCTTCCCGCCGTCCGCCCCGCTTCGCATGCCACGCGCGCGGGGGCGCCGGGTGTTAGCGTTCCGGGACGCGTGGCCCGCCCCTCCTCCCGGGCGGGCCCGCCCGTCATGTTCAGTGCCCAGTCGTCGCCACAATCCCGCCGTGCCTACTCCCGCCTCGCCGTGCTGCTGGCCTTCGTGGCCGGCGCGGTCAACGCCATGGGGTTCGTGGCGCTGGGCGCGCATGCGTCCCACATGTCCGGAAACATGGCCACGCTGGGCGAGTCCCTGGCCCAGGGCCGCTGGGACGCGGCGCGGCTGCCCGCGCAGCTGATGGGGTTGTTCGTCGCCGGGGCCTTCTGCGCCACGGGCCTGCTGGATGCCTCGCGGCACCGCACGCGGGGCCGGCACGTGGCCGCGCTGCTGCTGGAGACGCTGGTGCTGGGCGGCGTGGGCGTGGGCATGGCGTCCATGCCGGGCACGCGCGCGCCGGTGCTGCTCTGGGGCCTCGCCTTCGCCATGGGGCTGCAGAACGCGCTCGTCACGCGGGTGTCCGGCGCGGTGGTGCGCACCACGCACGTGACGGGGCTGCTCACGGACATCGGCATCCAGCTGGTGCAGATGCTGGCGTGGGTGCGCGACGGGCTGCGCGGCCACGGCGCGTCCGGGCTGTGGCTCCGCGTGAAGGATCTGCCCTCCGCCGTGCAGTTCGAGCGCACCCGGCTGCACCTGGGCCTGGCGCTGGCGTTCCTCGCGGGCTCCGCGCTGGGGCCGGTGCTGTTCCTGCGCCACGGCGCCGTGACGCTGGTGCTGCCGTGCGCGGTGCTGGGCGTGCTGGCCGCGCTGGACGTGCGGCTGACCGTCAAGCCCGCGCCCTCCCCCGCCGCGCCGGGCCACTGACCGCGTGTCAGGGCGCCGAGGGCTCGACGCGGGGCTGCACAGGCAGCGACGGGGCTTCCGGGGGCGCGTCCGTGACGTTCGGGTCGGCCCCGGCGCGGCCCTGGGCGCGGGGGCGCAGGGCCTGGAGCACGCTGCTGCGCTCGTCCGTCCAGACGTACTCCGGCTCACCGCGCAGCACCAGCCGGCGCACGCGCGCCCGGCCCGCGTGGAAGGTGGAGCTGCCGAAGAACTCCTTGTCCGGGCTGAGCAGCATCCACGCGCTGGAGACCGCGTCGCCCTCGCTGTCCAGCGCGACGAGCGCCGCGGTCAGGCCGTGGGCGCGCGCGTGCGCCAGGCTGATGGGCACCAGGTCCAGGTGCTGGTTGCTGATGTGCAGCGCCAGCACGCCGTGCGGCGCCAGGTGCCGGAGATAGAGCGCCACCGCCTCCTGCGTCAGCAGGTGCACCGGGATGGCATCCGAGCTGAAGACGTCCAGCGCCAGCACGTCGAACTGGTTGGAGCCGTGCTCCAGCTCCTGCTCCAGGGAGATGCGCGCGTCGCCTTCCACGACCTCCACGTGCGCGGGCGTGTCCTTCAGCGTGCTGAAGAAGCCGCCCTTGCCCCGCGCCAGGTCGATGATGACGGGGTTGATTTCATAGAAGCGCACGTCGTCGCCGGCGGCCATGAGCGTGGCGCTGTTGCCCACGCCCAGCCCCAGCATGCCCACGCGCAGGTGGGTGGGCAGCCCCAGCGCCTGGCGCCAGCGGCGCTGCTCGGCGAGCGCGAGCCCCAGGCCGGTGTCCTTCGTGTAGTACGCCGTGGGGATGTTCCGGCGCTCCGGGCGGATGTACTGCCAGCCGTGGGTGATGGCGCCGTGGCGCAGGGCGTACTGGTGCTGCTTGGGGTCCTCCGGGGACAGCTCCAGCACGCGCACCACGCCGAAGAAGTTGCGCGCGGCGAAGCGCACGCGCTCCAGGTCCGTGGCCACGAGCACCGGCAGGTGCACCGCCACGCCCACCAGCATCGCCCCGCGCAACAGGCGCTGCGTGCGCGCCGTTGGCGTCTCCTCTTTCGGCCCCCGCATCAGCCCCACGAAGGCGACCGCGCAGCACGCGGCCAGCGCCAGCGGGTGCTCCCAGTAGGTGTTGAAGAGCGCGGGCGCGACCAGGTTGACGAACACGCCGCCCAGCACGCCGCCCACGGACACCCAGAGGTAGAACGCGCTCAGGTAGCGCGGGGCCGGGCGGCGCCGGTACAGCTCGCCGTGGCACACCATGGCGCCCGTGAAGAGCGCGGACGCGTGGAAGAGCACCTGCCAGCCCAGGCCCAGCGCGGGGCCCTCCTTGTGCGCGTACGTCACCAGCACCACGGAGGCGATGAGCCCCACCGAGTACGGCGTGCGCGCGTAGAAGGACTCGCGGGAGAAGGCCAGGATGAAGGTGACCAGGTACACCGCCAGCGGCATCACCCACAGGAAGGGGCCCGCCGCCACGTCCTGCGACAGCTTGTTCGTCGTGGCCAGCAGCAGCACCGACGCGCACGTGCTCAGCGCCAGCCACGTCAGCGTGCGCCCCACGCCCGGACGCGCGGGTGCCATGGAGGCGCCGGTTGGAGCTTCGGCCGGAGCTTCGGCCGGAGCTTCGGGGACGTTCGTGGCGGGGGCCCGGCGCAGCAGGTCCCTGGCGCAGGCGAGGACGCAGAGGACGAAGACGACGAAGCCCACGGCCCAGCCCCAGGCCTGCGCGCCGCGGCCCACCCAGGGCTCCACGAGGAACGGATAGCCCAGCAGCGCCAGCAGCGAGCCCGCGTTGGAGAGCGCGTAGAGCACGTACGGCGAGCGCTCCGGCCGCGCGCGGGCGAACCACGACTGGAGCAGCGGGCCGGTGGTGCTGAGCACGAAGAAGGGCAGGCCCAGCGTGGCGGCCAGCATCCCCATCAGCCGGAGCACGGGCAGGTGCTCGTCCACCGGGCGCCAGCCGTCTCCCGGCGCCAGCGGAGAGCCCGTCCACGAAGCCCGCGCCGCGAGCGCCCCCAGCGCCACCATCAGCAGGCCCAGGTGCACGAAGGCCTGCGCGCGCGGACGCAGCCGGGAGGCCACCGCGTGCGCGTACGCGTAGCCCGCGAGCAGCACCGCCTGGAAGAACAGCATGCACGCGGTCCACACCGCCGGAGTGCCGCCGTACCACGGCAGCGCGTAACGGCCCGCCAGCGGCTGGACGCCGAAGAGCAGGAAGGCGCTGGTGAAGATGGCGAGGGCGTAGCGCACCATGCGGCCTCGGGGGCGGGGGAAGACGCACGGCGTAGGGGTCCCGCGCTCTGGGTGTTTCCCGCCAGGGAGACAGTCTTGTCAACACGGGCACGTTCCGGAGCCCGGCGGGCGGGCAGGCAGGCTTCCGCCGGGGTGGGTAGCCCCTGGGGACAGCCGACCTAACTTCCGGGACGGGCAGGCGCGGACATCCTCGCGCCCGAGGGAGAAAACCATGAAGGGCTTCAAGCGCGCGGTGGGGTTGGGACTGCTGGTGGGCGGCGCCCTGGGAGGCTGGGGCTGCGGCAACGATGCGCCCAAGGAGATGCGGGGGTTCCAGGACCCGGTGCAGATGCAGCACCGCTCCACCAATGATCAGGCCGGCGACACGGCGCAGAACGACCTGGGCCACCCCGCCAACGAGGGCGGCGGCGGCCGGTCGTTCAACAGCGACAGCAAGGCCGCCATGGGTGGCGGCAGCACGGCCCCCAACGCGATGGAGGGTGACCTCTCGCGGAACTCCGGCCAGCGGACGGGCGGCAGCGCGGAGCTGGGCACGGGGCTCGCGGAGAGCTACCGGGGCGCGCCGTCCTCGGAGGGCATCGGTGGCTCCGGACGCGACGCGGGCACCGGAATGATGGACGCGGGCACCGCGATGGACGCAGGGACCGGAGCGATGGACGCGGGCACGGGGAAGATGGACGCGGGCATGCGCCGCTGAGTCTCCGGACCTTCCCGCAGGGCGTCCATCAATCCTGACGGGCCTTCACGCGCTTCAGCTGCTCGTGCAGGTCCCTCACCTGCTTGAGGGTCGGCGTCTCACTGCCGCCCTGGGCGAAGTCGTCCGCCATCTTGTCGAAGAGCGTGCACTGCATCTGCATGGGCTCGCAGCCGTGGTTGCGCTTGAGCCGCTGGTAGAGCGTCTTCGTCTGCCTCCATTCCTCCTCCAGCTCCGTGGCGGCGGGAGCCTCCTTCGCCGCTG
>NZ_RAWL01000508.1:0-5672 GCF_003668885.1 Corallococcus sp. AB049A
TTCTGCCCCTGTCCGGACTGCTGCCGCCGGGTGGGACGCCGGGCCTGGGCGCCGCGGTTCCCTCGCGACGCGTTTTCCTCGCCGAAGCGCTGGGCCAGGGACTGCTGCCGCCGCTCCAGCGTGCGGCGCAGGTCGGCGATTTGATCCGGAGAACCGGAGGCCTGGGCGCGAGCGGAAGCACGGGCTCGTGCCTCGGAGGAGGACCCCTGCGAGTCACCGCCGTTCTGCGAATCAGCCCCCTGCCCCTGCGAGTTCCGTTCGGACGCGGGAGCTTCCTGATCACCGGAGGCAGGGTCCTCCGAGTTCCCACTGGCGCGAGCCTCGAGCGCCATCAACGCCTGCTCCAACGATTCACGCTCACGGGTGGCGGACTCCGCACCACCGGCGGCGGCGAGCGCATCCTCCAGCTCAGCAGCGGCCTCGGACGCGCGGTTGAGCTCGGCGGCCGCCTCGGACGCGCGCTCGGCGAGCCGCTGCTCCAGGGCATCCGAGGCCTCCCAATCCGCGGAGTCGAAGCGGCCCTGCGCGACCTCTTCCGACAGCCGGCGCAGCTCCTCCTCGACGTCGGGGCCCAGCGGCTCCTCACGGGCCAGCGCCTCCGCCTGCGCCTGCACGGCGGCGACCTGGGTCGCGGCGGCGGCGTTGATGTTCGACGCGCGCAGCGCGGGAAGCGGAACAAGAAACCCTATGGCGACGAACACGAGCGCGCCCAGGAGCGCCCCCACGGGCCTGCGCCACGGGACGTCCGGAGGCTTCACCTGCTGGGCGAACTGATTGAGGCTCAGCTCCCACTCGCCAACAGGGCGCTCCAGCCGCGTGAGCAGCAGACCGCCCGCGTTGGCGGAGCGGTCCGCGAGCACCGCCGCGTACTCCAGCGAAACACCGCGCGACCGGGCACGAACGAACCACCACCCAAGCCCCGCGACGACGAGCGGAGGCACGGCCCACACCGCCCCGTCGCGCAAGAGCAGCCGGGACAGCACGCAAACAGTGACCAGGGCCCAGACCGGAGCGATGCCCGCGCCAGCCCACGCGACGAGGTTGAGCCGCCGCTGCACGCGCCGGATGGGCGCGAGCACGAGAGACTGGAAGCGGCGTTCGTCACTGGCGGCCATGCGTGGAAGCCAGTGTCGGCCACCCGGCCCACCGTCCACAAGCGACGCCCGGGAACGGTCGAATCCCGCCGCGGACGGTCGGGAGGACAGGGCGACCAGCCTCTCGCGTCATGAGAAACCGTGGCCGGGCTCGCTGTGCTAGAGGGACGGAGCCTGCCTCTGCCGGAGCCTCCCATGCTGACGTCCCTGCGGATCCAGAACTTCCGCTCCCTTCGAAACCTCAAGGTCGAGGGACTGACCCGCGTCAGCCTGCTGGTAGGCGCCAACAACACGGGCAAGACCTCCGTACTGGAGGCAGCGGAACTGGTGCTCGCAGGCCACCATCCTTCCGCCATCGCCTGGAGCCCCATGCGGCGTGGCGAGACTAGCAGTCACGCAGAGGAAGGCTTGCAAGGCGAGCTGGTGGAGGTGGCGCATCTTTTCTCAAGGCACGCGACCGAGAAACCAGGGGTCTTCCGGATTGAGGCGATAACCCCTCAAGAAATATTCTTCGAAGGCCGCCTCAAGAGTGGCGTGGGTTCCACCAGAGTCAGTGCCAAAACACCCGTGCGGGGCTTGTCTCTTAGGGTTGATTCTCCGGGGGCAATCGAATTGGAGAGTGATCAATTCGGTCCTGCAGTTTATGACTTAGCAGGCCGTGCACTCTCGCTGGACGACCTCGGCCTCTCCATTGGCAGCGAATCGTACGGAGACAACCGAGTCGGATTCATTGAAACGACTTCTCCCGGTGCCGCATTCCTCCGTGACCTCTGGGACGGAGTCGTTCTTACGCCTGAGGAAGAGAGTGTCACGGAGGTCTTGCGAATCATTGAGCCGGACATCGAACGGATCGCGGCTCTCTCGGGTAGCCATCATCGTCGGTCTGATGCCAGCATGTTCGTGAAGCTGCGCGATTCCGAGCAGCGCATCCCGCTCGGGAGCATGGGCGAAGGCATCAAACGCCTCATGACCCTGAGCTTGAATCTGGTGCACGTCGCAGGTGGCTACCTGCTCGTGGACGAAATCGACACAGGCCTCCATCACTCCGTGATGGTGAAGATGTGGCGGCTCGTAACGGAAGCCGCGAAGCGCTTGAACGTCCAGGTCCTCGCGACGACGCACAGCCTGGACTGCGTCCGGGCGCTCGCCTCGCTCTACGAGGAGCAGCAGGACCTCCGGGATGTCATCTCCGTCCATCGCATCGAACGGAACGCGGAGCACAACGTCCCGTACTCGGCGGACGAATTGCTCATCGCCGCCAAGCACGAGATGGAGATCCGGTGAGCCCGCCGTCTCCCAAGAGCCCTTATCGCCTGATGGTTGAAGGGCCGGACGACAAGCACACCCTCGTCCACCTCTTGAAACGGCACGGCTATGACTGGGACGATGCAACGATCAAGCGTCCCTATGTCGAGGACGTGGGTGGCGTGGAGAAGCTGCTCGACAGAACACTTCTGTCCACCGCACTCAAGACCCACGACCGTCTTGCGCTGGTCTTCGACGCGGACCTGCCGCCCTACAATCGCTGGCACCAGCTCAAGACCTGTCTCGAACAACTCAACATCGCAGTCCCAGATACACCCGAGCCCGGAGGCACCCTCCTCCCGGGGCTTCGCCCCAATTCGCTGCTGGGAGTCTGGGTCATGCCAGACAATTCCCAGCCCGGCCGCATCGAGGAGTTCATCGAAAAGCTCGTCCCCTCCGATGACATCCTCTGGCCCCACGCCCGGACGACCACCACGGAGGCGCTGAACCAAGGCGCTCCGCTGCGCCAGCAGGACCATGTGAAGGGCGCCCTCCATGCCTGGCTCGCCTGGCAACTGGACCCGGGTATCCCCTTCGGCGTCGCCCTCGCCAGCAAGGTGCTGGGCCATGACTCGCCCGAAGCTCAACGTTTCGTGGCCTGGTTCCACCGCTGCTTCTCCTGAAGCAGTGCGCCCCCAGGAAGCGGCGGTTAGTGTGCCGCCCCCCATGAACTTCCGATTCCTTGGTCGCAGCGGTCTGAAGGTCAGTGAAATCTCCTTTGGCAACTGGCTCACCCACGGCTCCCAGGTGGAGGAGGACGCCGCGATCGCCTGCGTGAAGGCGGCGCTCGACACGGGCATCACCACCTTCGACACCGCGGACGTCTACGCCGGCACCAAGGCGGAGGCCGTGCTCGGCCGCGCCCTCAAGGGCCAGCGCCGCGAAGGCTACGAGCTGTTCACCAAGGTCTACTGGCCCACCGGCCCCGGACAGAACGACCGCGGCCTGTCGCGCAAGCACATCATCGAGTCCATCCACGGCTCCCTGCGCCGCCTCCAGACGGACTACGTGGACCTCTACCAGGCCCACCGCTTCGACGCGGAGACGCCGCTCGAGGAGACCATGCTCGCCTTCGCGGACATCGTGCGCCAGGGCAAGGCCCTCTACATCGGCGTCTCGGAGTGGACCGCCGAGCAGATCGCCGCCGGCGCGAAGCTGGCCCGCGAGCTGCGCGTGCCCTTCATCTCCAACCAGCCCCAGTACTCCATGCTCTGGCGGGTCATCGAGTCCAAGGTCATCCCCACGTCCGACGCCGAAGGCCTGGGCCAGATTGTCTGGTCCCCCATGGCCAAGGGCGTGCTCTCCGGCAAGTACCTGCCCGGCAAGCCCCCGCCCGCGGACACCCGCGCCGCCACCCCGGGCGCGCAGTTCATGAGCAGCTTCATGACCGACGACGTGCTCACCCGCGTCCAGCAGCTCAAGCCGCTGGCCCAGGAGGCCGGCCTGTCCATGGCGCAGCTGTCCATCGCCTGGGTGCTCCAGAACAAGAGCGTGTCCTCCGCCATCATCGGCGCGTCCAAGCCGGAGCAGGTGCTCGACAACGTGAAGGCCACCGGCGTGAAGCTCGACGCGGAGCTCCTGCGCCGCATCGACACCCTCCTCGGCCCCGTCGTGGAGCGCGACCCCGCGCAGACCACCAGCCCCAGCCGCCGGCCCTGAAGCGTCGGATGGCCGCCCACCCCTCGGGACAGGCGCTCCAACGCCTGTTCCGCTTCGTGCTCGGCATATGACATCCGCGCCCTGGTTTCCGAGCGCCTGTCCCATGGCACGCGACAGGCAGGTGAACGGAAGGCCGATCCATTTGACTTTTAAGTCGGGGGGAACAAGAGACTGCGCCGCGCGTTAACGCGGTCCCACTCTTGAACCGGGCATTTCCCACATGACGTCCTCCTTCCTCCTGGCCCAGGCGGCCCACCCCGAACTCGGATGGTTGAGCAGCAAGCTGCTCGGGGTGACGCTGGGCAGCGCCGAGTGGGTGCTCTGGCTGCTCGTGTCGCTGTCCATCGTCTCCATCGCGGTGATGCTGGAGCGCGCCGTCTACTTCTCGCGCCACCGGCTGGCGAACTCGGAGGCCCTGGCGGTGCGCCTGGCGCGCGGCGAGTTCGACGCCGTGGCCGGCGAGGTGAAGAACCAGAAGGGCATGGAGGCCGCCGTCATCCGCGAGGCCCTGGCCTCCTCGCACCAGGGCCCCGACACCGTGGAGCAGGTCATCGCGTCCACCGTGGCCCGCGAGCGCCCCCAGTACGAGCGCGGCCTGTCCATCCTGGGCACGCTGGGCAACAACGCCCCGTTCATCGGCCTGTTCGGCACGGTGCTCGGCATCATCAAGGCCTTCAACGACCTGGGCGCCATGAACGCCAAGGGCGGCGCCATGCAGCAGACGGTGATGGCCGGCATCTCGGAGGCGCTCGTCGCCACCGCGGTGGGCCTGGCCGTCGCCATCCCCGCCGTGGTCGCCTTCAACATCTTCAACCGGCAGCTGAAGACGCTCACCAGCCGCACCACCGCCCTGGGCCACGCGCTCGTGGGCGCCATGAAGGCGCGCAAGCCGGGCGCCGCGGGAGGCAACTAGCCCATGGCCGGCGGCGCGAACGACAGCGACGAGGAAATCTCCGGCATCAACGTCACCCCGCTGGTGGACGTGGTGCTGGTGCTGCTCATCATCTTCATGGTGACCGCCAACTTCATCGTCCGCGAGACGGTGGAGGTGGACCTGCCCCGCGCCGCCAACGGCGGTGAGACGGTGCAGGGCCTGGTGAACGTCGTCCTGGACAAAGAGGGCAAGCTCTACTTCGACGGCGCGGAGGTGACGGAGGCGGACCTGTCCCGCCGCGTGACGGAGGCCGTGGCCAAGGACAAGGACACGCGCGCCATCATCAGCGCGGACCAGACGCTCGCCTACGGCCGCGTGATGCGCCTCATCGACGTGGTGAAGGGGCAGGGCATCGCGAAGTTCGCCCTCAACATCGAAAAGGACGCTGGCCCCGCCCGGGCCGCGCCCGCCACGCCCTGAGGCTGAGCGACGATGAGCCAGGCGGTCCTCGAACCCTCTCCCCTGCCGCAGCGCGACCGCTCCTCGCGGTTCCTCCTCGTGTTCGTCCTCGTGTCGCTCGCGCTGCACGGGGTGGGCTTCGGGCTGCTCTCCACCCTGGAGGGCCGCAAGCTCACGGCCATCCAGAAGCCCGTGGAGCTGGTCATGGTGGAGGTGCAGAAGCCGCCGCCCCCGCCGCCTCCGGAGGAGAAGCCGGAGGAGCCCAAGCCGCCGCCTCCGCC
>NZ_RAWL01000509.1:0-5664 GCF_003668885.1 Corallococcus sp. AB049A
CCCAGGAGCCCACCCAGGAGCCCGCGCAGGAACAGCCCACGCCCCTGGTGCTCTCCGACAAGTTGAAGTCGGCGGGCCAGCAGATTGAAGCGGTGCGCTCGTCGCTGACGACGGTGCGGCTGAGCACCGTCCGCGTGCGGTGGACGGAGACGACGGCCGAGGGCGTGACGGAGGCGGAGGCTCAGTTCGTCGAGCAGTCTCCCCTGGCACCCGCGACGGGGGACGCGCCCGAGCGCGAGGTGCCGGACCTCCTGGGGCTGACGGCCTCGGCGGCCCGGAGGCGCGCGGCGGAGGTGGGGCTGCGGGTGGACCCGATGCCCGTCTTCGTCAAGGAGCCCGGGCAGTGGGGCCGCGTGCTGCGGCAGGTGCCGGAGGCCGGCAAGTCACACGCCTCGGGTCCCGTGCAGGTGTTCATCGGTCAGGCAGTGGAGGGCTGAACCATGGCGGATTCGAATGACGTCCCCCAGCTGGAGGCACTGAGCGCGCCGCTGGGCGCGTTGATCTCCTCGGTGGGCCGCGGCGTGGCGGAGGCCCAGCGGGAGCTGGATGCGGCGACCATCGAGCAGATCCGCGAACTCTACGCCTCGGACGAGGACCTGGCGGTGGAGCTGCAGCGCATCGGCTACCGGCCGACCTGGTACCACATCCCCGAGGCCGAGGCGGAGATCGCCGTGGCGCTGTCCATCACCTCGGAGGAGCGGACCGACGGCCGCACGCGGCTGAAGATGTACGGCGCGCCCCTGGACGCCAGCTACACCAACCGCTTCACCTACAGCCTGACGGCGCAGTCGCGGCTGAAGTTCCGCGTGGTGCCGGTGCCGCCCTCGCCCCAGGCCGAGGCGCTGGTGGTGGTGCCGGCGGTGGTGGGAAGGACGGTGGGCGACGCGCGGGCGCTGCTGTCCGCGATTGGCGTGCCGCACCGGTTCACGGACGGCGCGAAGGACGTCTCCCTCGTCACCGCGGCTTCGGCCGAGCCGGGGACGCTGCTCCCGCGCGGCACCGAGCTGCTGCTCACCGTGAAGGACGCAGGGGGAGGGAAGCTCCCGGCCAGCGGCTCGATCACCCGCTCGCCCCTCCTGGAGACCGTTCCCACCGAGACGCGGAAGTAGGCCGACGGGCGCGATGAGCGACACCATCGACCTGGAGGCCCTGCTGGTGGACGTGCGTGAATCGCTCGCGCGGGTCCAGGCGCGCCTCGCTGCCGGCCCCTTCGTGCTGGGGCCGGTGGAGCTGGAGCTGCACGGCGGGGTCACCGCGGACGGGGCGGGAATGCACTTCACGCCCGGAGGCCCCGGAGAGGTGCGGGCCCTCTTCGTCCAGCAGGGCCCCGAGGCCGCACCCCCTCTGGCGCCGGAGCTGCTGGGCCTGACGCGGAGCGCCGCCGTGCGAGTGGCCCGCCTGGCGGGAGCCTCGCTGGAGGTCACGGACGTGCCCTGCCTGTCTCCGGAGCAGGCAGGACGGGTGTGCTGGCAGCGCCCCGCGCCCGGTGGGCCCCTGACGGAGGGGCGCATCGCGGTGGGACTCCACGTCTTGCGCTGAGCGATTTTTCCCGGTGGCCCGGCGCCAACCCCTAGAGTCGGGCCCGATGAGTGCCTCCGCCGACACCCGCGCCCCGCTCGCCGCCCTGCTGCCGAAGCCCGGCGAGCCCCCCCTCGATGCCGACGAGATCCTCAACCGCTTCGTGGGCTACGTGGCCACGAACGGCCTGAGTCTGTACTCCGCCCAGGAGGAGGCCATCCTGGAGCTCTTGAGCGACAAGCACCTGTTCCTCAAGACGCCCACGGGTTCCGGCAAGTCGCTGGTGGCCATGGCGCTCCACTTCAAGGCCATGGCCGAGGGCAAGGTGTCGTTCTACACGTGCCCCATCAAGGCGCTGGTGAACGAGAAGTTCTTCGCGCTCTCCAAGGCCTTTGGCCCGGAGAACGTGGGCATGCTCACGGGCGACGCGTCCATCAACCGCGAGGCGCCCATCCTCTGCTGCACGGCGGAGATCCTGTCGAACCTCGCGCTGCGTAACGCCTCCGCGCGCGTGGACGCGGTGGTGATGGACGAGTTCCATTACTACTCCGACAAGGAGCGCGGCGTGGCCTGGCAGATTCCGCTGCTGGCGCTGCCCAGGACGCAGTTCCTGCTCATGTCCGCCACGCTGGGCGACACGACGAACATCGAGCAGAGCCTGGAGAAGCTCACCGGCCGCGAGGTCGCCACGGTGCGCAGCTCCGAGCGCCCCGTGCCGCTGGACTTCGACTACCGCGAGGTGCCGCTGCACGAGACCATCCAGGACCTCATCGCGCGCGGGAAGTACCCCGTGTACCTGGTGAACTTCACGCAGCGGGCCGCGGCCGAGCAGGCGCAAAATTTGATGTCCGTGGACTTCAACACGAAGGAAGAGAAGGAGGAGATCCGCCAGGCGCTGCTGGATGCCCCCTTCGACACGCCCTACGGCAAGGACTTCCAGCGCTTCCTGCGCCACGGCATCGGCATGCACCACGCGGGCCTCCTGCCCAAGTACCGCCTGCTGGTGGAGAAGCTGGCGCAGCAGGGCCTGCTCAAGGTCATCAGCGGCACGGACACGCTGGGCGTGGGCGTGAACATCCCCATCCGCACGGTGCTCTTCACGCAGCTGTTCAAGTTCAACGGCGAGAAGCTGGCGACCCTGAGCGTGCGCGACTTCAAGCAGATTGCAGGCCGCGCGGGCCGCAAGGGCTTCGACACCGAAGGCAGCGTGGTGGCGCAGGCCCCGGAGTACATGATTGAGAACATCCGCCAGGCCGCCAAGGAGGCCGCGGGCAAGAAGAAGACCCCCAAGGCGAAGCCGCCGCAGAAGGGCTTCATCCAGTACGACAAGAACACCTTCGAGCGGCTGCAGAACGGGCTGCCGGAGCCGCTGGAGTCGCGCTTCGACGTGAGCCACGGCCTGCTCCTCAACCTGCTCCAGAGCGACAAGACGGAGGGCAGCGGCGGCTACAAGCGGCTGGTGCAGCTGGTGATGCGCTCGCACTCGTCCGACTACACGAAGAAGAAGCTGCTCAAGGACGCGGCGATGTACTTCCGCACGCTGCGCGACGCGGGCATCGTGAAGGTGGTGCAGTGGGAGAAGCACTCGGCGACGGTGGAGGTGTCGGAGGACCTGCAGCGCGACTTCAGCCTCAACCACACGCTGTCCCTGTACCTGCATGAGACGCTGGAGCTGTTGGACCCCACGCTGGACACGTACGCGCTGGACGTCGTGACGCTGGTGGAGTCCATCCTGGAGAACCCGGAGGTGGTGCTGTACGCGCAGCTGCACCAGCTGAAGGGGGAGAAGATCCAGGAGATGAAGGCGCGGGGCGTGGAGTACGACGACCGCATGGAGGAGCTGGAGAAGCTGGAGTGGCCCAAGCCGAACCGCGAGTTCGTCTACGGCACCTTCAACGCCTTCGCGAAGAAGCACCCGTGGGTGGGCGAGGAGAACATCCGGCCCAAGTCCATTGTCCGGGACATGTTCGAGCGCTTCATGTCCTTCCACGACTACGTGCGCGAGTACGGCCTGCAGCGCAGCGAGGGCGTGCTGCTGCGCTACGTGGGAGACGTCTACAAGTCACTCGTGCAGACGGTGCCGGAGAAGTTCCGCAACGAGGACCTGGACGACATCATCGACCACCTGCGCGCGACGCTGCGTCAGGTGGACTCCAGCCTCCTGGACGAGTGGGAGCGGATGCGCAACCCCGAGGCCCCGGTGGAAGTGAAGCCGGTGGTGGACTTGAAGCCCAAGGAACTCACGGAGGACCCCAAGGCCTTCGCCGCGCGCGTGCGCGAGGAGCTGCACCGCCTGCTGCGCGCGCTGGGCCAGCGGCGCTACCTGGACGCGCTGGGCATGCTGGACAACGCGCTGGGCGAGTGGACCGCGCCGAAGCTGGAGCAGGCCATGACGCCGTACTTCGAGGAGCACAAGCTGGTGGTGCTCACGCCCCAGGCGCGCAAGCCGGCGAACACGCAGCTCAAGGAGTCCGGCACGCGTCAGTGGGAGGCCCAGCAGCGCATCATGGACCCGGAGGGCCACGGGGACTGGGTCATCGACTGCGAGATTGACCTGCGTGGCCGGCGCATGGACGACGGCCCCATCCTGATGCTGCGCCGCATTGGCGGCATGGCCGCCTGGTCGTAGCCGTCTCAGGCGGGCGGCTTGGAGGCGGCTCCGGAGCCTTGGGCCGCCTCGCGCACGGTGCGGGTGGCGACGTCCACCTCCGCGAGGATGCGGCGCGCGTGGTGGAGCAGGGCCTCGCCGGTGGGCAACAGGCGCATGCCCTTGGGGACGCGCTCGAAGAGGGGCGTGCCCAGCTCATCCTCCAGGGCGAGGATGTGACGGCTGAGCGGCGGCTGGGTGATGTGCAGCCGGAGCGCGGCCCGGCCCACGTGGCCCTCTTCCGCCACCGCGACGAAGGACTGGAGGTGCGTGATGCTCACGCGCGGGGACGTTAGCGCGAGTCCCAAGCGCCGTGCACCCGGGCCGCGTCATGCCGGAACAGCATTGGACGTTGCGAAGAGGCGGATGCCACCTTGGCTGCCATGGGCATTCCTCTCTTCAAGGGCAGTGAAGTGGAGCGGCTGCGGCAGGCGGGCCGCGCGGCGGCGGGCACGCTGGCGCACGTGGCCTCCCGGCTCCAGGCGGGCGTGACGACGGCGGACATCGACGCGTGGGTTCGCGAGGACACGGCGCGGCGGGGTGGGGCGCCCAGCCAGCTGGGCTACAAGGGCTATCCGGCCACGGTGTGCACCAGCCGCAACCACGTGGTGTGCCATGGCATCCCGCGCACGGATGAAGTCCTGAAGCCCGGCGACATCGTCAACGTGGACGTGACGACGCACCTGGAGGGCTTCCACGGCGACACGTCCGCCACGTTCATGATTGGCGAGGTCTCCGCGGACGCGAAGCACGTCGTGGACGTGGCGCGGCGCTGCCGGGACGTGGGCGTGTCGGTGGTGCGGCACGGCGCGCGGCTGGGGGACATCGGCGCGGCGGTGATGGCGCTGGCGAAGGCGGAAGGGTGCAGCATCGTGGAGGAGTTCGGGGGCCACGGCATCGGCCGGCGGATGCACGGGGAGCCGCACGTGCCGCACGTGGGCAAGGCGGGCACGGGCATCACGCTCAAGTCCGGCATGGTCATCACCATCGAGCCCATGGTGAACCTGGGGCGCCCGGACATCCGGATGCTGCCGGACGGGTGGACCGTGGTGACCGCGGACGGCAGCCTGTCCGCCCAGTTCGAGCACACCGTGCTCGTCACCCGCGATGGCTGCGAAATCCTCACGCCCAACCCCGAGCTGTCCCTGCACGTCTCTGTGCGCCATCCAGAAAGCTGATGGCTCATCGCTTCTGCCATCTGGTGCCCGGAGGCCGTCAGGCGCATGAGGTGGCGCATGGAAACGCCTCCGCTGACTCCCGCCGCGCGGCCCCGGGCCTGGACGCCCGGGCATGTCGTGATGCCGCTCGGCGCGGCGCTCTGCCTGCTGCCGTTCGTCTCCACCGGCGTGGCCCTGCTCGCGGGGCTGTGCGTGGCCCTGACCGTGGGCAACCCGTTCGCGGGCAGGACGCGGGCGCTGACGCCCCGGCTGTTGTCCGTGGCGGTGGTGGGGCTGGGCGCGGGCATGGACCTGCGCACGGTGCTGGCGGCGGGGCGTGAG
>NZ_RAWL01000050.1:0-31041 GCF_003668885.1 Corallococcus sp. AB049A
CCTTCTCCACCACCTCGGTCTCCCTGACCCGAGCCTCTTCCACCACCGGATTCATCGTCCCTGCCTGGGTCGCCCTGCACACTAAACTGCTGGGTACGGACTGTCTCACTCACCTTGGCAGAGAGGGTCGGCCGGAACATCGCCACCATGCGCGCACAGCTCGTGGTGGCGGAGGGGCATGGCCCGAACGCCCTCCAGCGCCAGCAGGCGCTTGACCAGGGCGCGAAGGTGAAGGGCGCTGTCATTCCGCCCACGGCCGTGCTCACCCGCTCGCCGCTGGTGCGCGGCATCGTCACCCTCTTCAACTGGTTCACCCCCAAGGCCATGCGCGCCTTCCCTCCGGAGGACCTGGAGGCCGCCGCCCGGCACCTGAAGATGAGCGACGCCGAGTTCCGGCGCCTCGTGGACGTCGCCTACGCGCTGAGGCCTCGGGAGGCGTGACCCCTGCTGGAAGGACTCAGAACCCTGACAGCTTGCGGTCCTTCACCCTCAACCACGCCTGCTTCCGCGACAGGTAGGTGGAGCAGATGCGACGCCAGGTCCACACGTCGCTCCGGTTCCACCAGGCGCCCAGCGGCTTCTTGCCCAGGAGGTCGACGCCCAGGTCCCTCAGGTTGCCGAGGTTGCGGAAGCCGACCCCGTTGAGCCCTTCATAGGCATTGGACTCCAGCACCAGCACCTTGTCCGTCTGGACGTGGTGGTCCACGACAAGGAAGGTGTGGCCGGAGTCCCACTGCTTGCGCCAGCCCTGGATGAGCGTCCACGGGTGGGGAGGCGACTCCTCGGAGGCAGGGAGGATGGCCATGCCGCTCTCGATGGCGGCCGTGACCGGGGAGAAGTAGTCCTCCGCGGAGGCGACCATCATCTGCCGGTGCCTGCGCGCGTCCCAGCTGAACGCCGCGCCGTGCGTGTCGGCGAAGGCCTTCACGGTCAACGCCTCCACGAAGGTGCAGCAGTTGTTCTGCCGCGGAGGCCCCACCGGGACGCGGATGCCGGGGAGCATCCACGGGTAGTAGGCCCGGTCCAGGTCGTAATGGTAGGCGGTGAAGTCCTTCAGGAGTCCGACGAGCGCCGACTCGGGCACGGCGAGGGGGTCGTCGTCGAAGGACCGCCGTTTCACAGGCGGAGGCTTCTTCTCCGGGACGACCTTCGCGTAGGTCTGCGACTTCCAGCGCGTGCAGATCCACGTGTCCAGCGCGCCAAGCGTGGGCGCCTCCAGCCGCGCATAGTCGGTGCCTCGCGTCGGGAAGCCCTTCTTGTATTCGAGCACGAAGTAGGTGCCGGGCTCGACGTAGCCCTCGAATTGCGAGTCCGTGTCTGGCGACACGTAGCCGCGCAGACGGATGGTGAGCTTCGCGACGAGTCCGGTCTCCGCCATGGTGCGTCCCCCCGAGCGAGCTGAAGCCCGCGCAGCGTACCGCTTGGATGCAGCGTCAGGGTGCAAGCATAGGCATCCTGGAGACACCGGTGCACCCGGGCTCGACAAGACAACCGGGGTCAAGCGCATCGCGACTGACGTGCCTGTCCCCGCGCACAAGCAGCCCATGCCGGACCGCATCCCCACCTCCGGCGCTGGCGAGCTGCGGCACCTGGCCGGATGGAACTTCAAGTTCTGACGGCTCCCGCCCCCACTACTCCGCGAGCCGCATCAACGCGTCGAACAGGGGATCCTCAACGAGATGAATCGGTTCATGGGCGGAGTCGGCGCGCAGTCCCGGCCATGCGCCGATCCACTGGTAGGGGCTGAGCCAGACGGACCCCTTCGCATGATCCACGCGCAGCGCGCCCGCCAGGCCCTGCTTCCCGCGCATCAGGTTCACGCGCACGACCCGCAGGGTGCCGTCGGTGAGTCTTCCCAGGAGCGCTCCGGACGCATCGCGCGCGGTGAGGTCGTCCTCGGACGGAGCCAGCTCCATCACGGGGTCCTTGCAGTAGGTCGACCCCCGGGCATCGATCTTGAAGACCAGGTACAGGATTCCGACCATGCCGATGAGGAGGCCGGACAAGAACAGCCCGCTCATGAAGGCCCAGACGTCGAACCTCGGCCAGCTCACCAGGAGCGTGAACGCCACGGCGCTCAGCAGGATCAGCGGACCGAGGGTCTTCACGAACGCCAGCAGGAAGCGCGCGTGGTTCAGCTGCCACAGGGTGTACGCCGCTTGCGTGCGGCCCGCGCCGCTCCTCGTCCGCGCATGCATGGATTCCATGGCGCTACGATGAACGAAAGTCGCCCTCAGGCGAAGGGAGGAAGCACCCATGAAGCGAAGTGGAACGACGCAGCTCCTCTGGGCGTGCACGCTGTGGACCCTGGGCGGTGGCGGCTGTGGAGCGCCGGATGCAGGCGAAGACGCGGCCTTGGGGACGTCCCGTGCGGCCCTCACCGTGTATGAACAGGCCGCGCTGGACACGGCCAACAACTCCGCGAGCTGCAAGCCGCTCGGGAACTTCTACTGGGAGCTGGGAAATGGCGCCGGGCCGCTCCATGGCCTCTCGAAGGGCAGCGGCGTCACCGCGACCACGGTGATGCCCATCGCGTCCGCGAGCAAGTGGCTGTACGCGGGGGCCTACGTGCAGTCCAAGGGGTACGCGAACCTCACCGCGGCCGAGAAGAAGCGGCTCAACTTCACCAGCGGCTACCTCGACGAGAACACCACCCTGTGTGACGCCGCCGGGACGACCGTGTCGGCGTGCTACGGGCCTTCCTTCAAGGACGTCACCTACCGCCTGCTCCAGAACGGCCGGTTCTTCTACAACGGCGGCCACATGCAGAAGCTGGCGCTGGACGACATCCCCGTGCGCAGGGGCACGGGCGTCTTGAGCGTCATGGATTGGCTCAATCCCCTGCTGGGCACCACCTTCCCGGAGTCCGACAGCGACGTCGCCGTGGCGGGAGGCTTCTCCGGCAGCGCGGCGCAGTACCGCGTCTTCCTGCTGAACCTGCTCAACAACCAGTACGCGCTGTCCTCCAAGCTGACCGTGGACGCCGTACCCGCCTGGCCCGGCGGCCCCGACGTCGCCTCCACGCCGTGGTCCGGCGGAGAGGCGTACTACGGGCTCGGGCACTGGATTGAGGGCGAGACCGTCAACGGCGTGTGGACCGTGACGGGCCACTCGTCCGCGGGAGCCTTCGGCTTCTATCCCTGGGTCAACGCCGCCAGGACCCGCTACATGGTCCTGGCCCGAAACCGGCAGTTCGGTGACGGCGACGGCGAGAAATCCCGCGCCTGTGCCCAGACGGTCCTCAAGGCCTACGACACGGGCGTGGCCCAGCCGTGAGCCGGCCCCTGGTCCGCCCTCCCCCAACTGGATAGGCTCCTTCGCGCCCGTCACCTGAAGGGACGCCATGTCGAAGCAGTGGGTACTTTCCGGCGGCGGGGCCTCCTATGTCGTCGTCCTGTGGAACGACGCGGAGGCGAAGGACGCGAGCCGCCGGGTCGCGCCCGCCGTGATGGCGATGTGCCTGGATGGCTGGATGCGCACCCACCGGCAGGCCGTGCGCGAGATGTACACCGCCTGCTCGCCGTCGAGCTCCGCGACGTGGCCCGCCGACGCGGTGATGAAGCAGCGCCTGGCGGATGCCTTCAGGACGGGGAAGCTCGTGGGGCTCACGCGCACCAACGCCGTGGCGCTGGTGAAGTCCGTGGCCCCCGTGCTCCCCACGGGCGCTGCCATCCCGCCGGCGCATGGCGTGGGCATCGTCATGTGGAACAAGACGCCGGCCCTCCAGCTGCGCTCCAGCCCCGAGCAGGGAGACAACGTGCTCGGCTCCCTGGCGTTCAACACCCCCGTACAGGTGGTGGCGCAGATGCCCGGCGGCTGGCTGTCGGTGAGCACCCGCGACGGACGCGTGGGCTTCGTCTCCGGTGATTACGTCTGGTCCGCGCCGCGCCACCCGATGCCCGAGCCGAACGCCCGGCTCCACCGCGTCGTCAGCGGCGTGAAGGGCACGGCCATCGCCATCGCGGAGGCCTACTACGGCGACATCGCGCGGGCGTGGGGCGCGGACCTGCGCTTCTTCGTGGCGGTGCTCGCCCAGGTCAACCGGCGGGCCATCCCCAACACCACGGCGGGCTGGAAGTCGCTCGAGTTCAAGGCCGACACGTACATCTGGATCCCCAGCAAGGAGTTCGCCCAGGGGCTGCGCGGCACGATCAACTCCGGCTCGTACAGCTTCAACACGCTGGACGTGCTGGGCATCGCGTCCGGCCTGCAGCGGGTGAGCGAGCTGCTGGACGACATCGCCCAGGCCATCCGGCTGTCGCTCCAGTACATCCCCCAGGCCGTCGCGAAGCACGTCGAGCAGGCGCTGCGCACCGTCCTCATCGCGCTCCTGGAGATGGCGGTGGGGGCCATCCTCCTGCTCGCCATCTGCACGGCGGTGGGCGCCGCGCTGGGCGCGCTGGCGGGCGGTGCGGGCGCCGCTCCCGGTGCCGCCGCGGGGTTCGAGGTGGGGCTCGCGCTCCTGGAGTGGGTGGGGCTGGCCTTCCTGGCCAAGTGGGTCTTCGACTCGCTCAAGAAGATTGGCGCGGCGTTCGGGAAGTTCCTCGGCAAGGTGTGGGACGCGCGCGGGAACGCGCAGCGGCTGGACGAGGCGGCGCGCGAGCTGGCCGAGACCATCGGCGTGCTCGCGGGCGTCCTGGTGGAGGCGCTGGCCATGTGGGTCGCGGCCAAGGGCGCTGGCGCCGCGCTCAAGGCGCTCAAGGGCACCGCGGTGGAGAAGGCCTTCGGCTCCACCCGCCTGTCCTCGTGGCTCAAGGAGCGCTCGACGAACTACACCGAGGGCAAGTCTCCCCTGCCCGGCCCGCGCCAGGCCGCCAGCCGTCTGCGCGAGCGCCTCAAGAAACCCAGCCCGCCCCTGGAGAGGCTCGCGGAGGAGGCCTATCCCCGCTACTCGAAGGAGCTGGAGCCCTCGCGCGACCTGATTGCGAAGGTGTTCAAGGACATGGGCAGCGTGCAGGCGCGCGCGAAGGACCCTGTCTCCGCGGCCAACCGGTTGCAGCGCGCCGTGGATCGGTTCGGGGCGAAGGTCACCACCGTCCAGGAGGCCATCGCCAACCTCTGGGATGCCATTGGCACGCGGCTCATCCTGTCGGAGACGTCCCCCGCGGCGATGAAGCGCGTGGTGGGCCGGCTCGCGGAGGCCATCCGCAAGGGCGAGGTGGAGGTCACCGAAATCAACAACCTCCACGGGCCGGACGGCAAACCCTACTTCACGGCCGAGCACCTGGAGATGTTGCAGGTGGCCGCGAAGCAGGCCGGCAAGGACCTGACCATCAACGAGTCCAAGCTGATGGACAGCGGCTACACGGTGGTGTGCGCGTACCTGAAGCACGCCAATGGCGTCCGGGGAGAGTTGCAGATCATCGGCAAGGAGGTGCTGAACATCGCCAACGCCGAGCACATCCCCTACGACGTGTTGCTGGGCAAGCCGCTCGTGCGCAACGTGCCGGAGGCCGCGGTGCTGGAGCTCCAGAAGCTGGTCAAGCCGGTGGAGTCCGCCATGGCCGCGATGACCGAGGCGCAGCGGATCCAGTACCTGGAGTACCTCAACCAGAGCTACATCCACGCGCGCGCGATGGAGCTGGGCCAGCCCTCCAAGCCGCCACCCCTGCCGGACGGGTTGAACAAGGTCCTGAGCGTCGAACGGATCCAGGCCCTTGAGCGCTCCATCGCGGAGATCAAGGCCCGGTACAAGAACCCCTGAGGGGCCGCATGCAGGTCGTCCTGAGTGAACAGAAGCTGCAGCAGGTGATCGCCACCGCGCTCCATGAGCTGACGGAGCGCGCGCGCACGGGCGTGCCGGACACGGGGACCTTCACCCCGCTGAGCACCCACTTCGCGGCCGGCGCGCTCGTCAAGGGCGTGGGTGACGTCGAGTTGCGCCTGGCACCCTTGAGCGGGGACGCGGGGAAGCAGGAGCGCTACCTGGACGTGCGGGTCGCGACCGCCAGCGGAGGCAGCCACTCCTCCTCCTGGGTGTTCTACGGAAAGACGGCCGCGCTCAAGGAGGTGCTCAAGAACGAGGCCAGCCTGAAGGGGAAGATCCGCGACGCCATCGTCAAGTCGGCGGAGTCCCTGCAGCGCCACGAGCTGGGCTGAAGCTCGCCGTCAGCGCGTGGTGGTCCGACGCCGTGCCCACGTCCACCACCCGCGCCGTGACGAGCCGCCGGGCCAGGGAGGGCGAGGCGAAGACGTAGTCCGTGCGGAAGTCGATGACCTCCCCCTCGCGCTCGCGCCGGGCGGTCGCCCACTGGGACGAACCCGGCTTGAGGCGCAGCGTGTCCACCCAGCCGAAGCCCTCCAGGTCGTCGATGACGTCGAAGCGCGGCGGATGGCCATACTTGTCAATCCGGGCGCGGCGGACGCGGTCCGCCAGGTCCACCGGATAGGGATCCGCGCGCGACAGCGAATTGAGGTCCCCGGCCAGGAGGAAGTCCCCTGCACCGAAGGCCTCGGGTTCAATCAGCGAGCGCAGGTAGCGCGCCTCCACGAAGCGCAGGCCCTCCTGGTGGGAGTCGAAGTGGGCCGCGAAGACGGTCAACGGCTCCGCGCCTGTCTCCAGCTCACACTCCAGGAGGCAGTGCCCGATGAAGTGCGCGTTGGCGTGGGCTCGGGCCGAGCGCACCGGCAGGCGGCTCACGATGGCGACGTGGTAGCGGTTGCCGCTCGGACGAGGCCGGGCGGTGCCCAGCCGCACGTGGGCATCCGTCGCGAGGAGGCCCAGCGCGGCGGCGACCTGACGAAGCCGCTCCCCGTCTTCCCAGCCCAGACACTCCTGCAGCACGAGCACGTCCGGGTTCTCCCGGGCGATGAGGGTGAGGAGCAGCGGCATCCGCTCCTCGCCTCCCATGAGGACGTTGAGCGTCATCACCTTCAGCGGCATGCCGGGCAGACTACCTCGCATCCGGCGCCGTGGCCTGCTTGACACGTCACGCGCACAGCGAATCTGCTCGATGCATGGACATGGTGAAGAGCCTCACGCATGCCGGGCGCCTGTTCGTGATAGCGGCTGCCTTCCTGCTGCTGTCCTGTGCATCCGCCGGCTCCCAGGCCTCGGCAGCCAACAACAACGTGGCCGAGGCCCAGGCGTCCAAGGTGGCCATGCGCATCGAACTCTCTCAGCAGCTCAAGGCGGAGCTCGCGGAGAACGAGCAACACATCCACCAAGCGCTCCAAGAGCTTCCCGAGGTGAAGGTGTCAAGCTTGAGTGGCCCTTGCAAGAATGAGAAGGCCTTCGATGCCTCCACGGTCCGCAAGTCCTACAATCGCATCCGGAACGAGTCGCTGGCCGCCTTCGGCGCACGAGCCGAAACCGCGGAAGCGCGAGCCGCGGCGGAGCGCGAGTTTCCAGCCCTGCCCGCGCCCAGTACCTCGGAATGCTACGGATCAGCCCCCATCTACACGCCAAGCGCGATATCCGGCCTTCAGTCGCAACTCACCGCATGGGCCCGCGACTCCGAGAAGTTCTCCCTGCTGATTGATGTCACGGTCCGCAGCTCCCCGCAGGCAATCGTGCAGCTGCGACCGGTCGCCGCGACCAATGTTTTCGGTCCTGCGTGGACGGCCTTCACCTTCCCCAGCATGTTCCGGGGGAACTACCAGCTCTCCGTGTCGGCGGATGGCTACAAACCGTTCGAAACAAAGTTCAATCTCTCGGACTACGACGCCCCCAGAATCCGATGCGTCCTCGTCGAGAACTCCAAGGCAGGCCTTTCGAAATGCGCGCTCGAATGAGGTGGGGCCGGGGGGCTGAAACCGCGTGGGGCATGCTGCTGGGAGCGCTCCTGGGGATGGGCTTCTCATACCTGACCGCGCCGCTGCTTCCGGAGGGACCCGAGCCCTACGACTTCCGGAACTGGTTGCCGGGGTGGATCGTGTTGGTTTCAGCCATTGGCGCGGGGGCCATCCAGCTGAGGGGGTTCGGGCGCGCGACGCCCCGGTGGCGCCGATCCATGATGAACTGGCTGCTGGCGCTGACCGTCCTCAGCGCAGGCGCCTTCGGGTGGGCGACCCGGGCGGAGGTCCCCGTCTCCTACCAGGGCAGGGTCTTCCTCTGGCTGACGGCGTTGGGCCCGCGACTGCCGTCCTGCTTGTGCGAGGGAACCGACGCAACCTGCATCAAGGACCTGGGGCCGCCCGAGAACATCCTCGCGTGCTGGGGGCACACGGAGGTTCGCTTCGCGGGAGCGATGCTTGCCGGGACGTTGCTTCTGGCCTGTGCCTTCGCCTCCGCAGCCGTTGGGCTGCTCCTGATGCGAGGACTGGAGCATCAGCGCGTGCTGGAGGTCACCGGGAACAACCCGCCGCGCGTTCTTGAGAAGGTCATCACCCGGCAGAACCCCTTTCTGGATCCGGTGGCCTGGCGCCAGAGATTGGTGTCGCTGGAGCGGCGAATCTGCCGCATCGACGTCTCCGGGCAGCCCGTTGGAACCGGCTTCTTGATCGGGCCCGACCTGGTGATGACCAACCATCATGTCATCGAGCAGCTGGTCAGGAGGGCCGCGAGCCCGTCGAACCTGACCTGCGTCTTCGACTATCGAAGTGACGGCGGACGTGCCGTGGGCGCGGGTCGTCCCTGCCATCTCGCAGCGGACTGGCAGGTGGATCTCAGCCCGCACAGCCCCGTGGATGAGGAAAGCGATCCCAAGCGCCGGGACCCTACGGACGACGAGCTCGATCACGCGGTCCTGCGTCTGTCCGAAAAGGTCGGCAACGATGTCACCCCGGATGGCGAACGCGGCTGGATCTCGTTGCCGGACACCTTTCCCCTCGTGGCACGCGATCCACTCGTCATCCTGCAGCACCCGCAGGGCCGCCCACTCCAGGTCGCCATCGACACGGAAGCCATCCTGGGATTGAACCGGAGTGGGAACCGCGTCCGGTACAGGACCAACACGGAGCCGGGTTCCTCAGGCTCACCGTGCTTCGATCTCCATTTGACAACCCTCGTCGCCCTTCACCACAGCGGTGACCCGTCATCGCTCCGCGCCGTGTACAACGAAGGCATCCCCGCGAACTGCCTTCGCCGCCGGTTGGTCGCACGAGGCATTCTTTGACAGTGCCCCCGCTCCCTCGCGTCCTTCTCCTGTCGTTGGCGCTATTACTCGGCTGCGCGACCCGGCCCCGGGACGAGGCACCAGCGGCGGCACCGCTCCAGACAGCCGCCGCCCCGGTCAAACCCCGCGTGATCCAGGGGCCGGACGGCATCACGTTCCTGTGGCGGGGTAACTGCATCATCGTCGAGATCCAGACCCAGGAAGGCGTTGAGTGGGATGACAGCGCCTGCGACAAAAATGTCCAGGGAGCCATCGGCTTCACCTACGGCTGGCTTCCGGACCGGCTGGTTCGGGCGTTCCTCTTCGCGGAAAGCATCGTCTGCGGAGGTGAAGGCTGTGCCAGCGCTGGCAGGTCCGTCCGCTTCTACGTGACCTGGAGTCAGGTCCCCTGGCTCCGAACGATTCACACCGACGATCGCCTTGAGATCCGGATGAGCACGGCCCTGGCCGACCTGGTGGAGGGTTACGCCAGCATCTACACGGCGGAGAGAGAGTCCCTCAAGCAGGCATTGAAGGAGGAGAACCCTTCAGGCCTTCAGCTTGAAGCGTGGGCAGCCCGCCCCGATGCCAGCTTCTCCCGGTGGCTGGATGCCATCGACAACCACGGCGGCGACAGCTGCCAGCCCTTCCTCATGCCGAAGCGGGAGGTGACTCTCGAGGAAGTGGAGGACGTGAAGGGCTACAGCCTGGCGTTCTATGCCTTCGCCATGACCCATGAACTCGCGCACCTGACCCAAGGAGCGTCGTGCGGCGAAAGCGCGGATGCCGACGAATTGACCCGGGAGATTGCGTGTGACGAGAAGGCCTTCAACTGGCTGGCCCGGAAGGACAGCGCCCTTCCACACGCGTTCATCGCCCCGATGATCCTCTTCGCCCACCACCAGCTGCGGCTCGAGCCATTGCTCGCGAAGGAGGCGCACTACGCTCCGGGCAAGAGCTACTCCGACGAGAATCCAGCGGCGAGATGGCAGGAACGGGCTGAAGTGCTCATGAACCGCTGGATGGGCCTCTGCTGGGACATGGACCTCGCGCAGCAGACGAGCGACAACAACTGCCGCAAGGGCTGGCGGGCCGCCCTCATCCACACCTCGCAGTTGATGGCACACCCTCTTCCCGGCCCATGTGGCTCCACGAAATCGCTCCCTCGTCCCCTCATCCAGGCGGATCCGACAGCGGCGCGGTGCCTTCGCCTTCGAGAAGAGGATACCGATCAGCGGGTCTACATCCGGGACGGAGATCCCCCGGTGATGTCGCAGACGCAGCGTTACAAGAACATCTGTGACCGTCCCGTCCGCTGCAACCTCCAGGTCGCAATGGGAACGGTGTCCAAGCTGGAGAGCGAGCCTGAGCAATGGGAGCCCTACAGGTCCCGGATGTTCCCGTTCGAGCTGGGGCCGGGACAGATTCATCGGTTCGCCGCGACGCTGGAGTGGACGGCGGATGAGAAGCGCATGCCATCCGTGCGGTATCCCTACCCTCCTGGTCAAGACATGGACCTGCTCGCGTGCGAGTTCACAGGCCCACCTCAAGCGCCAGCGCCTTCCACGAAGGCCCCATCCTGCCAGGAGGTCAACGACCTGATTTCATCCGCCCACCAGCGCTTCGAGAACCTGCGGGGCCGGCCCCAGGAAAGCACCACCTCCGGGGTGCGCCTGTGGGAGATGCGCGAAGGCTTTCCCGACGCCGAGCACTGCCGGGTGGGAGCGAGCGAGACGCGGACCTGGGTTCATTGCAGCAGTGATGACTTCACTTCCGAAGACGAGTTGCAGGAGGAGCACCGGCGATTTGTCGCGCGACTCCTTGAATGTCTTCCCACGGCCTCCGCGAAGGTCGCCAGGCCGCGTCGCGAGGCGGGAGATCCTCATGTGCTCAACACGTTCGTGGAGGATGAAAGCCTGCCGCTCTGGTTCCGCGTGACGCGGGTCACGGACACCACCGAGCCTCCTCTCCACAGGCTCTCCGTGCGGATCGGCTTGTCTTCCTTCCACGCGGCCCCGTAGCCTCGGCGGATGCGAATCCGTGGCGAGGCCCTGAAAACCATCGTGAGGGGTGTGCTCGGCACCGCGAGCCCGACCGACAGCGATCAAGACATCTGCTTCCGTGTCTTCAACGACATCCGCGCGCAGGGCAACACGGTCCAGTTCCCAGACATCATCGTTGCCCTCGACGATGTCCGTGGGAACGTTTCGCCGACGGCGATGGCGCACCGGCGCGTCACGCGGCTCGCGGAGGAATCCACGCGGATGCACGCGGAGGCGGTGGCCGCCGAGCGAGCGCCACGGCTGCACTACATCTGGTGGGGGCCCGTGCCCGATAGCGGGCTCGAGGGAATCCAGGCCATGGTGACCGAGTGCGGGACGACTGTCTCGATTCAGCTCTGGTGCAAGGCCGAGCACGCCACCGCCTTCGGCGGGGCCCTGCCCGGCGTCGTCATCCAGGGCCTCGACGCCGACATGAATCACGACACCCTGCCGGCCAATCCGTTCCCGAAGCTGGCGGAGGCCGTCGCCTGGCTGACGGCGAAGCGCGCGTTCTCAGCGGTCAAGGACGTGCTGATGCTCTACCTGCTGTACCAGGCCGGCGGTCACTACCTCGACACGACGACCGCGCCCATGGGCGGCATGCAGCGCATGAAATACAAGGCCAGGCGCTTCAAGGACGCCTGCAAGATCACGCCGATGGACGAGTTCACCACGGCGACCCTCGGCATCAAGTTCGCGAGGATTGGCCAGGGGCGCGAGTTCTACCCGGGCGCCAAGCCGTGGATCAAGGATACGGATACGTCCACGCACCCGGTCATGACGCCGAGCGTGGACTTCTGGGCCGCGTGGGCCAGGAAGGGGAACGCCATCGCCAGGGCCAGCCTCGAGGCCTATCTGGACTTCATCACCGAGATGAAGGCGAAAGCCCCCGAGGCGCTCGCGTCGGAAAGACGCGATCAAATCATCGGAGACCTCATCACGCTGTCGGTCCAGATGGGCATGCTCAAGGACGTCCTGTCCGGAAGCCGGCGTGAGCAAGAGGTCTATGAGCTGCTGCAGAGAGAGATGTGGTCCTTCGGCGCGCTCGACCAGCAGGACTACGAGTCGCTGAAGGCCAACTTCATCCTGCCCGACATCGGCGTGATGAAGTGGCACAAGGGCTCCTGGCGGAACAAGCACTGACTCCTTTTCTATTTGAGCAGCTGCGGGATAGATGGACCCATGACCGCCTCCAACAAGACCGCAGCGGACAGCCATGACCTGATCCGCGTCCAGGGCGCCCGCGAGAACAACCTCAAGGACGTCAGCATCGAGATTCCCAAGCGGCGGCTCACCGTCTTCACCGGCGTCTCCGGGTCGGGCAAGTCGTCGCTGGTGTTCGGCACCATCGCGGCCGAGTCCCAGCGGTTGATCAACGAGACCTACAGCTCGTTCGTGCAGGGCTTCATGCCCACGCTGGGCCGCCCCGAGGTCGACGTCCTGGAAGGGCTGACGACCGCGATCATCGTCGACCAGGAGCGCATGGGCGCCAACTCCCGCTCGACGGTCGGCACGGCGACGGATGCCAACGCCATGCTGCGGGTGCTGTTCAGCCGCCTGGGCAAGCCCTACATCGGCTCGTCCAACGCCTTCTCCTTCAACGTTCCGTCCGTCCGCGCGACCGGGGAGATGACCGTCGAGAAGGGCGGTGGCAAGACCGAGAAGAAGGTCTTCAACGTCACCGGCGGCATGTGTCCGAAGTGCGAGGGCATGGGGACGGTCAGCGACATCGACCTGACCCAGCTGTTCGACGACAGCAAGTCGCTCAACGAGGGCGCGCTCACCATCCCCGGCTACACCGTGGATGGCTGGCTCGTGCGCATCTTCGGGGCCTCGGGCTTCCTCGACCCGGACAAGCCCATCCGCAAGTACACCCAGAAGGAGCGCCACGACTTCCTCTACAAAGAGCCCACCAAGGTGAAGGTGGAGAAGATGAACCTCACCTACGAAGGCCTGGTGCCGCGCATCCAGAAGTCGTTCCTGTCCAAGGACGTGGACGCGATGCAGCCGCACATCCGCGCGTTCGTGGAGCGCGCCGTCACGTTCACGCCCTGCCCCGAGTGCAAGGGCACCCGGCTCAGCGAGGCCGCGCGGTCCTCCAAGATCAAGGGCATCAACATCGCGGACGCCTGCGCGATGCAGATCAGCGACCTGGCGAAGTGGGTGCGCGACCTGAAGGAGCCCTCCGTCGCGCCGCTGCTCAAGTCGCTGCGGCACACGCTCGACTCGTTCGTGGAGATTGGCCTGGGCTACCTCAGCCTGGACCGGCCGTCCGGCACGCTGTCGGGCGGTGAGGCCCAGCGCACCAAGATGATCCGCCACCTGGGCTCGTCACTCACCGATGTGACCTATGTCTTCGACGAGCCGACGGTGGGGCTGCACCCGCACGACATCCAGCGGATGAACGACCTGCTGCTGCGGCTGCGAGACAAGGGCAACACCGTCCTCGTCGTCGAGCACAAGCCGGAGATGATCGCGATCGCCGACCACGTCGTGGACCTGGGCCCCCGCGCGGGCACCGCTGGCGGCGAGGTGGTCTTCGAGGGCACCGTGGAGGGGCTGCGCGGGAGCGGCACGCTCACCGGGCGCCACCTGAGCGACCGGGCCAGCCTGAAGCCGTCCGTGCGCAAGCCGTCCGGCGTGCTGAAGGTGCGCGGCGCCAGCACGCACAACCTGAAGAAGGTGGACGTCGACATCCCGATGGGCGTGCTGGTGGTGGTGACCGGCGTGGCGGGGTCCGGCAAGAGCTCGCTCATCCACGGCTCGGTGGGCACCCGGGAAGGCGTGGTGTCCATCGACCAGACGCCCATCAAGGGCTCGCGGCGCAGCAACCCGGCCACGTACACGGACATGCTGGAGCCCATCCGCAAGGCGTTCGCGAAGGCCAACGGCGTGAAGCCCGCCCTGTTCAGCGCCAACTCCGAGGGCGCCTGCCCGACCTGCAACGGCGCAGGGGTCATCTACACCGACCTGGGGATGATGGCCGGCGTCAGCACGGTCTGCGAGGACTGCGAGGGCCGGCGCTTCCAGGCGTCCGTGCTGGACTACCGGCTCAACAAGCTCAACATCGCCGAGGTGCTGGACCTGCCCGTCTCGGACGCCGTCGCCTTCTTCGGGCCCGGCAAGGCGCATACGCCCGCCGCGAGCGCCATCCTCCAGCGCATGGCCGACGTGGGGCTGGGCTATCTGCGGCTGGGCCAGCCGCTCACCACGCTGTCCGGCGGCGAGCGGCAGCGCCTCAAGCTCGCGACGCACATGGGGACGGAAGGTGGCGTCTACGTGCTCGACGAGCCCACCACTGGCTTGCACCTGGCCGACCTGGAGCAGCTGCTCGGGCTGCTGGACCGGCTGGTCGACTCAGGCAAGTCAGTCATCGTGATTGAGCATCACCAGGCGGTGATGGCGCACGCGGACTGGATCATCGACCTGGGTCCGGGCGCGGGCCACGACGGCGGACGGATTGTCTTCGAAGGCACCCCGGCCGACCTGGTGAAGGCGAAGTCGACGCTGACGGGTGAGCACCTGGCGGCCTTCGTCGGCGGCCAGCGCAAGGCGGCGCGGTAGCCGCATTCCCAGCCCCTGAGGAGCCGGGGTGATAGCCTTTCCCTGGCAATCATCCCGGAACCGAGGGGCGTCATGGGAATCACAATGTCACCGCAGGACTACGCCACGGCATTCCGCCTGCTCGCGGCGTCCGCGCGGCATCCACAGAACATCCACCGCATCGTCACGGAGCGGCTGTCTCCCACGCTTTCAGAGCGCCCCACCCTGCTGGACGTTGGCGCCGGGGCGGGCAAGGTGTCGGAACAGCTCGCGCCGCTCTTCGCTTCGCTCACGCTGCTGGAACCCCATCCCGAGCAGAGCGCTGGCTTCCACCACGCCAAGGCGAAGGTCCTCCCGGTCTCCCTCGAGCAATACGCATCCCAGGACCGGTATGACCTGGTGATCTGCTGCCACGTCCTGTACCACGTGCCTGTCTCGGAATGGGGCGGCTTCATTGACAGACTGCGGGGCTTCGTGCGCCCCGGAGGAACCTGCCTCATCGTGATGGCCGCCGCCCGCGGACCGACCCATGCGATGTGCCGCGAGTTCTCCGACACGCTGTACTTCAGCGAGCACGTCGTGGACGAGCTGCGGCGCAAGCAGCTGCCGCACGAAAGCCTGGCGACGATGAGCGGGTTCGCCGCGAAGACCTTCGAGGAGATGTACACGCTCTGCCGCTTCCTGGTGCTGGAAGGCTGCTTCACGGCCGCGCAGCTGGCGGCCATGAGCCCCGAGGAGGCGCGGACGCTCGACGGACGCATCCGCGCGCATGCCGAGCGATGCCAGCAGCCCGACGGCACGTACCACCTGGAGCAGGACGAGGACGTCATCCTCGTCCCGGGCAGCGCCGCATAGGCGCATGCCTGGGCACGTCGTGGGTCCTTCAGCCAGGGCTTGGAGCGGGGCTAGGGTGACGCCGACATGGAAACCCTCGACTCGGAGCAGCGCAGCGGATCCGGCCCCCTCTACATCAGCCACCCGGGGGACTACACGGGAGACACCTGGCATGCCGCCGCGGCCATGGTGTTGAACCCCCGGGTGCGGGTTGTGCTGACCGTGAGCAATGACTCCAAGGAGGTGGAGACCGCGCCCTCCATCGACGCCTTCTACCACGCCATCAGACTGGGGGACCGGTGCGAACGGGTGACGGGCGTCAAGCTGGAGAAGGTCGAGGGCAAGGTCAACGGCAAGCCCAAGGCCTACCAGCACCGGAACACCACGCAGACGCGGCTGGGTCTTCCCGTCGGGCTCATCTACCAGAGCACCTCCGTCATCCTGCGGGAGATTGCCACCCAGGGACTGGCGGACGTCCGGACGCGGCTGCAATTGGGCCTCTGCGCCGACCTGAGCGACGAACAGGAGCGCAAGATCAAGCGGCGCGCGAAAGAGTGGCTCGACAATCTCTTCTCCTCCAGGGAGGGCATCACCACCGTGGTGCTGATCAACGGACGCATGGAGGGCTACAACCCCCAGCACAACCTGGACGCCGACCGGCTCAAGGACATCGCAACGGCGGTCTCGCAGGTTCCCGGCGCCTACTTCCTGGTGATGGGGAACCGGTTCAAGCTGCAGTCCGGCGACGCGCCGAAGTGGCTCACGGAGGCGCACCCCCGGAAGCTGGAGGCGCCAAGCAACACCCAATCGCCCGTGGAGGACCTCTTCGACGTCGCGGGCATCGGAAGTCAGCTCGACCGGTGGCGGGGCACGGCCGCGTTCTGGCGCGAGGTCGCCAACTCCGCCTACGGCCGCGAGAAGCGGGTGAAGTTCGTGGGCGGCCGGAGCGGCTCCACGGACATCGCCGCGTTCATGGGCGTGGACGTGCTCTCGTGGGACCACTTCCTTCCGGACGACATCGAGTACCTCCGGATGCGCGTCACCGCTCCGGACCTGATGCGTGTCTGCCACCTGCCGGATGGCAAGAAGCCGAAGACAGCGGAGTTCTTCGTCTCGCAGGACGTGGCCCTGCTGGGGCCCGCGGTCTGCGAGATGCTGAAGGCCGCGCCCAACGCCCCCTACGTCACGCCGCCGATCCTGGTCATGGGCAGCAAGAACCAGAAGAAGCTGCAGCAGAAGGCCCAGGTGAAGAAGAAGCTGGAGAGCAAGGATGAGGCGCCCAGCGACTCCGCCCCCGGGGTCGTCGTCGACGTCTTCAATGTCTGGCGCTCGCTCTTCCTCGTTCCGGAATGGATTCCCCGGGGCGGCCAGCTCGAGGTGGCGCAGACCTACGCCGTGGATGGCCGCTCCTTCCCCACGATTTAGGCAGCGCGAGGGAGGGCTCCTGACGCATCCTCCCGCGCGCATGGTTTCCCTGCCCCTTCCCTCCTCCGCGCATCCATCCCCGCATCCCGCCCGCGGCCAGGTGCGGGAATGAAGCGCGGCCCGGCGGAAGTCCTCGCGCTGCTGGGATGGGCGCTGTCGCTGGCGCTCGCCCTCGTCCTGCTGCGGCCGGGGCTGGAGAGCGGCCCGTCGTACAGCTCCGACACCGCCATCCCGCTGCTGATGGCGCGCGCGGCCCGGGTGGACCTGTTCCACGCGTACTACCTGGGACAGGACCGCTTCGGAGCGTGGCCCTTCCTGCTCGCGCGGCTCGTGGGGGGCCGGAACTGGTCCCCCGACGGGCTCCAGACGGCGCTGATCATCGTGAGCTGGAGCGCGGCGTTCCCGCTGGCCCGGCTGGTTCGCGCTTCGGGCGCGGCGGCGGGGATGCTCGTGGCGGTGCCCCTGGCGCTGGCGGGACCGGCGGAGGTGCGCACGCACGTGCTGGACGGCGCCCAACCCTATGGCTGGCAGTTCGCGATGCTCGCGTGGACCTGGCTGGGGTTGCGGCGGCTATTGGAAGCACGCTCGCGCCCGTCCCGGTGGGGCTGGGGCGTGGCGGCGACGGTGACCGCGGCGCTGGCCTGCTGGGTGTCCACGTCGAGCCTGCCCGTGCTGGCGGTGATCTGGGGCGTGGAGCTGCCGCGTGCCTGGCTCCGGGGCCTGGAGGGCTGGCGTCCGTGGGGGATGGCGGCGGTGCCCATCACGGTGGGCGGCGTCTTCGAGCGGCAGCTGCGGCGGCTGTACCACCGCTTCGCGAACCGGACCTACGGCCAGGAGTACCGCACGTCGGTGGGGCTGGACCGGGGCCATCTCTGGGACAACGCGGGCCGGGTGCTGGGCTCGCTGTGGTCGGGGCCGCTGCCGCTGGGCGGGCTGCTGCTCGTGGGATTCTTGCTCGCGGGGCGGTGGCTCGTGCGCCATGCGCGGCGGGGACGGGCCGCGTGGGCGGAGCTGCCGGATCCGGCCTGGATGGCGATCGCGTGCGGAATCTCGGCCCTGGGGCAGCTGGCGCTGCTGGTCACCGTGGCCCACGTGCGCAACAACGACTTCGCGGCGCGCTACTTCGCGCTGGCCCACCTGCTGCTCCTCGTGGGCCTGGGCGCGCTGCTGCTGCACCAGCTGGCGGCGTGGCTGCCGCCCCGGGTGTCGCGAATCGCGGGTGCGCTGGGAGTGGCGGCGGCCGGGGTGGCCCTGGTGTGGGCGTGGACGCATCCGTCGCGCCCGAGGGAGGACCACGCGCGGGCGCTCGAAGCCGCGCGGACGCTGGCCCGGGTGGCCCCGGGCACCCTGCTGATGGGCGGCTATTGGGATGTCTTCCATCTGGCGGCGCTCCAGCCGCTGGAGGCCCAGGCGATGCCCCTGCCCGACCCGCGCCACTACCAGCGCTCGCCCTTCAACCTGGTGGAGGTGGGGCGCGCGCGAGCACTCGTCTGGGTGCGCTCGGACGGCGACCGGGAGCCGGAGGAGCCCCAGCAGCGCGAGCTGCACGCCGTCCGGTTCCTCCGTGAGACCGAGCCGCTTGCACGCGTCCCGGGCTACACGTTCTGGCGCTACGTCCGGGCGCCCGCGGCGCGGTAGCATCGTGGGGCGTGGGTGGAGCACCTGCGCAAGCGCATGAAGACCGCGCGCAAGGCCGCCGTGAAGAAGGCCGCCGCGAAGAAGCCCGCCAGGGGCAAGCAGGCGTCCCGCGCACGAACATGACGGCCGGTACGGACCCGTGACATTCAGGCCGGGGAATCGCTTCGGGTGTGCGGCACCGGACGCCGCATCCCGTATGCTCCGCGCCCCATGTCCCCGAACCTGAACGCCCGATGCGCGCTCGCCGCGGCCTCGCTCCTGCTGGGCTCTCCGGCCCTGGCGCAGGCACCGCAGGACGGCGCGCCGCCCGCGGAAGCGGCCCCGTCCGCCCAGGCCCAGCCCGTCATCACGAAGCCTCCGGAGCTGCTCCAGCAGGTGGAGGCCGCCTACCCTCCGGAAGCACTCGCGGAGGGCGTCACCGCCTCCGTGCGCCTCATCATCACCATTGGCGCGGACGGCGCCGTGACGGACGTGCTGCCCACCGAGCCCGCGGGCCATGGCTTCGACGAGGCGGCCATCGCGGCGGTGCGCCAGTTCCGCTTCTCTCCCGCGGAGGTGGACGGCGTGCCCGCGCCCGTCCAGGTGGAGTACGTCTACCACTTCACCCTCAACGCCCCGCAGCCGGAGGCCCCCGGGCCGGAGCAGCAGGCTCCGGCCGCTCGCAAGGCCACGCTCAAGGGACAGCTCATCTCCCGTGGCAGCCGCTCCCGCGTGGCCGGCGCCACCGTGCGCTGCGGTGACGACCCGGAGGCCCCCGAGGCCCTCTCCGACGAGGAGGGCCGCTTCAGCCTGGAGGTGTCCCCGGGCGAGTGCGCGGTGCGCGTGGTCGCGTCCGGCTACCAGCTCTACCAGACGAAGGAGCTGCTGCAGGAGGACGAGACGACGGAGGTGAACTTCTACCTGGCCCCCAAGGGCGGCGCGCTGGAGACCGTCGTGCGCTCCGAGCGGCCGAAGAAGGAGGTCGTGCGCCGCACCATCACGCGCCAGGAGGCGCAGCGGACGCCGGGCACCTTCGGCGACCCCATCCGCGTCATCCAGACCCTGCCGGGCGTGGCGCGCGCGCCGTTCATCTCCGGCCAGCTGATCGTCCGCGGCTCCAACCCCGGCCAGACGGCGACGATGATGGACGGGGTCGGCATCCCCCTCCTCTTCCACCTGCTCGGCGGCCCCTCGGTGGTCAACGCCGAGTTCATCGACCAGCTGGACTTCTTCCCCGGCGGCTACGCCAGCCAGTACGGCCGCGCGGTGGGCGGCATCGTGGAGGTGGGCACGCGCAAGGGCGCCGCCGACACGCTGCATGGCTCCGTGAAGGTGGACCTGCTGGACGCGGGCTTCTTCCTGGAGGCGCCGGTGACGGACGGCGTCAGCGTGGCCGCCGCCGCGCGGCGCTCGTACATCGACACGCTGCTGCCCGCGGTGCTCCCCAAGAACGAGGGCAGCACGCTGTCCGTGGTGCCCAAGTACTGGGACTACCAGCTGCGCGTGGACTTCGGCGCGAAGCGGGGCGCCAACACGGAGGAGGAGGCCCGGGCCCGGGCGGGCGGCGCGCGCAGCACCGGCTACGTGATGGCCTTCGGCAGTGATGATCAGCTGCGCCTGGTGTCCTCCGGCCCGGAGACGGAGCGGGACCTGACGGTGGACACGCACACCCTCTTCCACCGCATCAAGGGTGACTGGACGTACAGCAAGGGCAACTTCACCTCCGTCTTCACGCCGTACGTGGGCTACGACGGCACCAGCTTCAAGTTCGGCAGCGCGAAGCAGGACGGCTCCAGCTACACGGTGGGCGCGCGCGAGGTTCTGGGCCTGGAGCTGTCCCCCACCTTCAGCGTGCGCACGGGCCTGGACCTCGTCTTCGAGCACCAGACCTTCGACGTGGAGTTCCCCGCCCCGGAGAACTTCGAGTACGTGGCCTTCCCCGGCGCGGAGTCCGTGGGCGAGCTGCTGGTGGAGCACATCGGCCTGGGGTCCTTCGACGGCGCGCTCTTCGTGGAGGCGGAGCTGAAGGCGGGCAAGTTCGTCTTCACCCCCGGCCTGCGCGCCAACTACCAGCGCGCGGGCGACGCGCGGAACGTGGCGTTGGATCCCCGGCTGTGGGTGGCCTTCAACGCCACCGAGCGCACCCAGCTCAAGGGCTCGCTCGGCCTCTACAGCCAGCCGGGCGAGACGTTCCGCTTCATCCCCCTGCCGTACGGCAACCCGGAGCTCTCCTACCAGCGCGCGTTCCAGAGCAGCCTCGGCGTGGAGCACCGGCTGACGGACGTGTTCAACGTCGACGTGACGGGCTTCTTCAACCGCCGCTTCAGCAACATCGTGGCGCCCGGACAGCTCTTGTCCCTGCCGGGCGGAGGCGTGTTCCAGGTGCCGTACTCCAACGACGGCATCGGCCGCGCCCTGGGCCTGGAGGTGATGGTGAAGAAGCAGCGCGCGTCCGCGACGGACAAGTGGTCCGGCTGGCTGTCGTACACCTTCAGCCAGTCCCTGGACGGCCGCGCGGGTCCCCTCCCCGAAGGCAGGGGAGGCTTCGGGGGCTTCGGTCCCACCGGCGATGACACGGCGTATGGCCTGAGCCCCTTCGACCAGACGCACATCCTCACGCTGGTGAGCAGCTACGTGCTGGGCAACGGCTGGGAGCTGGGCGGGCGCTTCCGCTACACCACCGGCCGCCCCACGACGCCGCTCAACCACACGTATGACCTGTACCAGGTGGACCGCAACCGCTTCAGCGGCGTGTACGGGCCCTATGCGTCCGCGCGCATGAGCGGCTTCCACCAGCTGGATGTGCGGGTGGACAAGAGCTGGCAGTTCCAGAGCTGGACGCTGGGGCTCTACCTGGACGTGCAGAACATCTACAACGCGGAGAACACCGAGTTCACGTTCAACGACTACCGGCAGCGCCGGGAGTACGAGGTGCCCGGCATTCCCATCCTCCCCGTGGTGGGCGTGAAAGGAAGCTTCTGACATGAAAGCCCTGCTCAACACCGGCGTCCTGCTCCTGTGGGGGCTGGCGGCCATCGCCTGCGTCGACCCCGAGGACAAGCCGTCGAACGTGCACGACCTGCGGGTGCTCGGCGTCTCCACGGAGCAGCCGGAGCTCATCGCCTCCACCTGCGAGCAGACCCCGGAGGCCTTCGACGAGCTCGCGGAGGAGGTCACGTACCGCGCGCTCCTGGTGGACCCCGCGGGCGAGGGACGCCCCATCCAGTACACGCTGTGGGCGTGCGCGGATCAGGCAGACAGCACGTGCGCGACCGAGGCGGACCGCGTGCTGCTCGCGGAGGGCACCACGACCGCGGGCGAGCTGACGTTCCCCATCCGCCCCGGCGCGGCGCGGGTCGCGGGGGACAAGCTCCTGCTGGAGCGCGTGCTGGAGGAGGACGCCTACAAGGGGCTGGGAGGCATCCGCATGCCGCTGGTGCTGCGCGTGACGGCGGGCGACGAGGAGGTCTACGCGCAGAAGCTGATGGTCTTCTGGTGCCCGGTGGTGGAGGGCATGACAGCCAACGTGCAGCCGGTGATTCCGGGCCTGCGGGTGGATGACGTGCCCTGGCCGGAGGAGGTGCCCCTGGAGCTGAGCGGCCCCGGCCCCTTCGTGGTGACGTCCGAGGACGTGTCGGACCGCGAGGAGAGCTACGTGGTGCCCGGCCTGCGGCTGGACGCCGTGCACCTCAAGGAGGCGTGGGAGATCGCCTGGTACACCACGCTGGGGAAGTTCAACCTGTCGGAGACGGGCGGCGCGGACTTCGGTGGCCAGCAGGGACGCCACCGCGTGGAGTGGGAGCCGGCGGAGGGCGCGGCGGCCCAGGACGTGACGTTCTATGCCGTGGTGCGGGACGGACGCGGCGGCAGCTCCTGGGTGATGCGCCAGGCGCGCTGGAGCCCCTGAATGTGACGCCGTGGACCGGCACCGCGCAGTCGTGTCGGTCCACGGGTCAGTGTGCGCGCCCTCCCCCCGCTTCCACCTTGGGCCCCGGTTTCCAAAAGCCACACAAGGGGGCGGCGGATGAAACGGTTGAAAGGGATGCTGGGGATCCTCTCGCTGGTCGCGGGGCTAGGCTGCGCCAGCACCTACGACCCGTACTACTACGACTATGCCTATTACGACCCGTACTACGGGTCGTATGACGCGGCCTGGACCTATTCCTGGGTCGACCCTGTCTACGGCTATTGGTATTACAGCCTCCCGGTGCAGGCGAAGGGGCTCCCGGCCGACCCGAACGCGGCGGCCGCGCAGCTCGCGGCGAGCGCCGGCGACACCTTCACTCCCTCCGGTTGCGCCACCGCCACCGCGACGGGCGCGACGGTGAACTACACCTTCGACAACTGCTCGGCGCCGGTGTCGCTCCAGGACATCTCCGGCAACGTGCAGGTGGTGCTCGCGGACAACCAGGGGCAGCTGAACGCGTCCGCCACCTCCAACGGCCTCACCATCAACGGCGCGCCCTACAACCTGTCCCTCCAGATTACCGGCGCTCCGCCCACGGGCAACCAGCGCGTGGTGACCATCACCTCCAACAGCTACTCGCCCGACCGCCTCGACTCGCGCAACTCCCAGGCCACGGTCAAATGGGAGGCGGGCAGCGGGTGCATCACCGTGGATGGCCAGTCGACGTCCACGCGGGGCAACCTCAACGCGACGTCGACGGTGTCCGGCTACCAGCGCTGTGATCGGCAGTGTCCCACCGCGGGCACGGTGACCGTGCAGACCAGCGAGGGGACGTTCACGTCGACGTTCAACGGCAGCAACAACCTTCAGGTCAACGCGCCGAACGGCGACACCCAGTCGTATTCCATCGACTGCTGAGCGCCGGGCATGGCGCCAGGCCGGGCTCACTTCGTGCCTGGCGCCTGTGCCTGGTCCCGCTCGTGCGCATCGATCTGGGACACCAGGCCCTTCGCGGCCTTGCAGGCGGGGTCCGCATCGCCGAGCGCGCAGGCGCGGCCCAGCACCTCACGCGCCTTCTTCAGGTCGCGCGGCACGCTCTTGCCCTGGACGAGTTCGAGGCCGTGCATGGCGCAGCCCCAGGGATCTCCCCGCGCGCACGTCCGCTCGTAGGTGAGCGCGACACACTTCAGACGCCAGGCGGCGCCTTCTTTCTCGACCTGGAGGCCCGCGGCCCGGTTCGTACAGCCCGACATGTCGCCCAGCGCGCAGGAGCGGTAGAAGAGCGGCTCCGCCCAGTCGCGGGTCTGCTTGTCGTCCTGGAGGACGAGGGCGAGGCTGTAGCAGGCGGTGACGTCCGAGCCGAAGCACGCTTCCGCGCACCAGGAGAAGCGCTTGTCGCAGTAGGTGGTGAAGTCCTTCTTCTCCGCCGGACGATCCGGGACGACGTCCGCCGGGCATCCCTCCCGCTCCACGACGCTCACGCGCGAGCGCACGATGTCGAGCGCCTGCGCGCGATCCTCTTCCGGCGTCAACGGACGGCGGCAGGCCACGCCCCCCAGCAGCAGCAATGCGAACGGCACGACTCGGAACATGGGTCTCCCGTGTGAATCCGTGGCGAGGATAGCGCGGACTGGCCCGCGCCTTGCTCAAGGGGCCTGCCCGAGGGCTCCATCGACGGCGCTCCGGGTCCATGCCCTTCCCGGAAGCCGCGGCTTCCGTGGCCATTCCGCCACGGTGCGCGGCTGGCCCGCCACACGCCACCATGTCCCGACCGCCTCCTGCATCCGTCCCCAGCCGCCATGGCCTGCTGCCCGCCATCCTGTGCAGCTTCCTCGCGGTGGACCTGCTGGCCCTCCGGCTCGACTGGAGCGAGCGCGCCAGCTTCGCCTTCCTGGCGTGGAACCTGTTCCTGGCGTGGGCGCCCTACACGCTGGCCCTGCTCGCGCGGGCGCTGATGGTGCGGGGCCTGGACCGGCCGTGGCTCCTGGCGCCGCTGGCATTGGGGTGGCTGGCGCTGTTCCCCAACGCGCCCTACCTCCTCACCGACTTCATCCACCTGCGTCAGCGGCCCGTGGTCCCGCTCTGGTTCGACGCGGTCCTGCTGGCCCTCTTCGCCGCCACCGGGTGGATGCTGGGCCTGCTGTCGCTGGCGGTCTGGAAGCGGTGGCTGGAGGAGCGCTGGGGCGCCAGGGCCGCGTGGGCCTTCGTCGGCATCACCTCCGTCCTGTGTGGCTATGGCATCTACCTGGGCCGCGTGGAGCGCTGGAACAGCTGGGACGTGCTCGCGGAGCCGCAGCGCCTCTTCGCCGCCATGGCCTCGCACGTGCGCAATCCCTTCGCGCACCCCGCCCTCCCAGCCGTCACCCTCCTCTTCGCCCTGCTGCTGCCGCTGTCCTACGCCGGCTTCGAGGCGCTCCTGACCCGCCTGTGCCGGCGCCGCGCGCGCCTGGGGTGAATCAGCGCTTCAGCAGCATGGGGATCCACGCGAGGAAGAGCTTCGTCATGAACCGGACCGACAGGAAGCTCGGATGGTTCGGGACATCGTTGGGGAGCTCCACGCCCGCGGGTTTGTAGCGGGTGCAGGTGCGCAGCTCCAACGGTGGCACCTCGCCGGTGAACCGGTTGCCGTAGACCGAGTACCAGTGCGGCCCCGAGCCCATGTCCATGTACATCCCCGAGTTGCAGCACGTCGCGACGAGCCGCTTCGTCGGGGAAGCGTCCTTGAGCGTGAAGCCCGACAGGAGCGGCTCTCCCCGGGAGACGCGGAGGCGATCCTTCCGGTAGAGGATGAAGTCCGTGCCGCCCAGCGGGCCGCGAGGCGACGGCGCGTTCGGAAGGGCTTCGATCCGGCGGCCCCCCTCCTGGCAGTCGTCGCAGAAGCACTCGACGTGGATGATGGGCGGTCCCCGCCCTTCGAGTTCCACCTGTCCACACGCACAGGTGGCGGTCCGGATGACGTCGTTCTTCTCGGGCATCCGCCTCGTCTATTACGGCGGCGGCGCGACCACGAGCGCTTTCACCGGCTACCGGAACCACTGGAGCCCGGCGACGGCGTCACCGCCGTGCTCGTAGTACTCGACGACGACGGAGTGCTCACCGGAGCGCATCCAGCGTGCCTGCACGTAGCTGGTGGAGGATTGGTCCCTCCAGCCATTGATGACGCGGCTGCCATCCACGAAGACGCGGATGCCGTCGTCCGCCTGGGCCATGAAGAAGTACAGGCCCGTCGCGAAGGAGAAGCGCCCCGTCCAGCGCACGGAGAAGTCATCCGGCCCCACGCCCTCCACGGGGCTGCCTGCCCACCAGTAATTCATGAGCGGAGCCCCCTCGCAGCGCACCCGCACCGGGGAGCCCGCCAGCTCCCGGTTGGTGAAGTACTCCGCCCGGTACTGGCCCGGCGGGCACTCCGTGGGCGCGACAGGTTCGAAGAAGGCCGTGAGGCCCACGTCCTCCGTGCCCACCTGGAAGGTGTGCTCCGCGGGCCCGCCGTCGGACCAGCCGACGAAGCCGTAGGCGCCTTGAGGTGATGGCGCGATGACCGTGTGCGTGGAGCCCGCGATCACGGAGCGCACCCGAGGCGCCGGGCCGGCCGTGCCGTCGAACACCACCTCCATCCCGGGCGGTGACGTCTGCACCGTCACCTGCACCTTCCGGGGAAGCAGCGTCACCGTCCGGCTGCCCGTCAGTCCCGCCGAGTCCGTCGCGGTCAGCGTCAATTCGAAGCGCACGTCATCGCCGTGGTCAGGGATGGTGAGCGTGCCGCCAGGTCCCTGGCTTTCGCCGTACGGATGCGAATGGCACGCGCCCGGGGTGCAGTGCACCAGCGTGACGGTCCACGCCAGGCGGTTGTCCGGGATGGCTCCGTCCTCCGCGTCGCTCGCCGAGCCCGCGTACGTCACCACGTCCCCCACCTTGAAGCGAAAGGACTCCGGCGGCGCGAGCAGGGTCACCACGGGCGACAGGTTCCCCACGGAGATGCGCACGGAGGCCGTGTGGCTGCCGCCATGTCCGTCGCTGACGGTCAGCCGGGCCACGTAGAGGCCGGCCATCTCGTAGGTGTGCTCCGGGTTCGCCACGCCCGACATGGAGACGCCGTCCCCGAAGTCCCACAGGTACTGGAGCGCGTCGCCGTCCGCGTCGCGGGAGCCGGCGCTGGAGAAGAACACCTGCAAGGGAGGTACACCCTCGCGCGGCGTGGCCGAGGCCACCGCGACCGGCGGCGTGTTGTTGGCCGGGTAGCGGATGCGGCGCAGCTCTCCGGCGAGGATGTCCACGACGTGGAGCTGCGAGTCCGGCCCGCTGCTCAGGTCCACGACGCCGCCCGCCTCCGTGGCGAAGGCCGCCACGCTGCCCGGAACGAGCTGGTCGTGCTCATCCACCCGCAGGGCCCGGATCCACTGCTGGGCGTAGTCCGCGAAGAAATACGCGCCCCGCCACTGCTCCGGGAACGCCGGGTCCAAGATGAAGGCGCCGCCCGTGGACGTCTGTCCTTCGGCGTGCGTCCATGAGTACAGCGGCGGCCGCACCGCGCCCGGCCCCCGCGCGTACAGCGCCTGGCACACGGCCTTGGGCTCATAGCCGCGCTGGCGGCCCGGGCCCTCGTAGCAGGGCCAGCCGAAGTTCGAGCCCGGCGCCGCGACGTTGATCTCCTCGTGCTCGTTCCAGCCGACGTCCCCCACGTAGGGCGTGGCGGTGCCGGGCCGCAGGTTGAAGCGGTAGGGATTGCGCAAGCCCAGCGCCCACACCTTCGAGCGGTTGGCCTGGCCATCCCCATTCCAGAACGGGTTCGACGGCACGCCCGCGCCGGTGCGCGTCACGCGCAGCAGCTTGCCCGCCAGCGAGTCCAGGTCCTGAGCCCGCAACGCGTCGTCATCCACGCCGTCGAAGCGGGCCCCGTCTCCCAGCGACACGAAGAGCGTGCCGTCCGGCGCGAAGCGGACGTTGCCCACGGAGTGGGAGGCGCTGTCCGAGGGGATGCAGTCCGAGCCGGGAGGCAGGTCCTTGCAGGAGCTGGCCACCGCGGTGCCCACCAGCACGAGTTCGCTGGACGGCGACGCCGTGTCCCCCACCGCCGTGTACCGCGCCAGGCGCGACGTCTTGGGGCCGTCGTCGTCCGTGGCATCGGTGTCGTAGGTGTAGAGCAGGTAGACGTAGCCGTTCCGCGCGAAGTCCGGGTCCACCGCGAGCCCCAGCAGGCCCCGGTCGTGGTGGTTGTTCACCCGCGCGCTGACGTCGAGGAAGGGCGCGGACTGCAGCACGCCGTCCTTCACCAGCCGCACCACGCCCGACTTCTCCGCGACGAGGATGCGCCCATCCGGCAGGTGCGCGAACGTGGTGGGGTAATGCAGGCCGCCCACCACCAGCTCCGAGGAGAAGCCTCCCGGCAGGGCCCGCGCGACGGGCTCCGGGGCCCGGGCCGCCGCCGCCAGCAGCCCCCAGCTCAACCCGAGGCAAAGACAGACAGCGAACGGAACCGGCCAGCGGCGCGGCAAGGACATGAAGCCCCCAGAGGGTGCGAAGCGAGTGGCGCAAGCTGGTGCCTCCACCCGCTCCGGCTACCCGTCCCGGGGCTCCGGGCCGCTGTCACCTCCGCGTCATCGACGCGACGTGTGCCCCCACCGCAGCGTCAGTCCGGCGTAGCCGGCCGGCTGACGGCGGCCGTCCCTGACGTCGAACGGGAGCTCCAGGCCACCCTCCGCCCGAAGCTCCAGGGAGGGAGAGAGCCGGTACGCGACGCCCAGCGAACCGCCCGGCGCGAACATCAGGTGCGCGCCGTTGAACCTGCCCTGGAAGACGGTGAGCGGGCCCGCGAAGGTCCCCATCAGGGACGCGCCCCCGGTCAGCGTCCACCGAGGGTTGAGCCGGTAGTCCACCAGCGTCTGGGCGCCCAGCCGGAAGTTGAAGGGCTCCGTGGTGTTGTTGGTGATGGGCACGTACCCGACGCCCGCGCTGGGAGCGACCGACACGGTCCAGGGCGAGCGCTCCACCAGCCGGTGCCGCGTCCCCAGCTCCAGGCCCAGCAGGGTGAGGCGTCCGCCCCAGTCCCAGTTGTCGCCCGCGCCCTTGCGGAAGGTGAGCTCCGGGTTGGGCAGGTAGGCCCGCTCCCGGCCGCGCTCGAAGGCAATCGTGTTCACGGAGACGCCGACCTCGGTCGTCCCCTCGGGCGTCGTCGCCGCGCCCAGGTTCCGCGCTCCGCTCAGACAGCCGGGGCCCACCAGGAGCAGCGCGCCCACCGCCAGGGTCCTGCCCATCCACCGGGCCGTCACCGCGGCCACCCGAAGCGCACCCAGACCGGCTGGTGATCACTCCCGGAGGGGCGCCGGTCCACGCCGCGCTCCACGGGGGTGAGGCCCCGGACGAAGACGGAGTCCAGCGGCAGGCCGCCGATGACGGAGTCCACGGTGTCGCCCACGCCTTCGGACGCCCACTGGAAGCCCCACTTCGAGAACAGCTTCACCGTCTGCGTGAGGCTGCCCGGGTCGGAGGTGTTGAAGTCCCCGGCGATGACCTGCGACGGCGCCTCGCCCTCCACCGAGTGGATGACGGTCTCCGCCTGGTCCAACCGGGCGCCCAGCCCCACGATGGGGGTCGCGCCGTGCACGGAGACCACCTGGAAGGGCGTCCCCCGGATGTCCACCGTCGCGGCCACCCCGATGCGGTGCTGCTGGTGATACGGGTCGTCGTGCGGGAGGTTGATCTTCCTGTCCGCGGTGATGGGCCACCGGCTCAATACCGCATTGCCGAAGTCGTCCCCGTCCTTCGCCACGGAGGCCGGGTAGTAGACGTAGGACAGCCCCAGCTCCCGGGCGATGCGCTCCACGGAGGGCGCGTCCATCTCCTGCATCGCGATGACGTCCGCGTTCGCGAGCGGCGGGGTCGACAGGGAGGCGATGGCGTCCGTGACCTGCTCGGCGAAGGCCAGGTTGTACGTCACCACGGTCACCGAGGAGGGAGGCTCCACCGCGGTGGGGACGACCGGCCGGTAGTCTCCGCCATAGCGGGGGCCGGCCTCATCCGGGTAGCTGGGCATGAGCGGACAGCCGGTCAGGAGCCCGAGCAGCAGCAGCCCCCCAAGCGGCGCGACAAGCCGCCCCTTCTTCGGTTCGAACGACCTTCTCCGCCGGACGACCGGGCGTGCTTCGGGACACCGTGAGGGCTGGCTCATCCCGGACACGAACCGCAAGTGCGGGAAGAATTTTCCCTTCCGTTCCGGGGCCTGCATGTTCGGGAGGCCGCACAGTTCACCAGTGGCTCCCGTGCCCGCCTGCCCCTCCCGCGAGCAGGGTCCGAAGCGTCCGGGCCAACGCTCACGCGAGACCCGGGCCCCGTATTCGGGCCGGACCTCAATCTCTATCAATGCGCCTCGCCGTTCTACCCGCAGTACCCACGAGGCAGTTGAATGAACCAGGAACAGTTCTCCATGCAGGGGCAGCAGATGTTCGCCGAGGCCCTCAAGGCCCGCATCGTCGACGCCGTGCACGAGCGCGTCGTGTCCGGCCTGGAGGATCGGATCGGCACGGAGATCCGCGAGCGCGTGAGCGACGCGCTCCGCGGTGCGCTGCGTGAGCGCATGGTGAACATGCCGCAGGGCGAGGGGATGGGGATGGGCACGCCGTTCGACACGGAGCCGATCGCCGAGGCCATCCACCACCGCCTCACCGACGTCATCCACGAGCGCGTGGTGTCCGGCGTGCACGAGCGCGCCCGCGAGGTGCTGCGGGAGCGGATGGGCGAGGCGCTGCGCACCGCCCTGGCCGAGAACTGGATGAGCATGCAGCAGGGGCACGGGCACTTCGACCCGCAGCGCATCGCCGAGCGCGTGCGCATCAAGCTGGAGGACTCCCTGCGCGAGCGCCTGGTCACCGTCGCGCGTGAGCGCGTTCGCGACGTCCTGCGCGAGCGTCTGGGCGAGGCCATCCGCACCGCGATGATGGAGCGGAGGATGGGCGGCATGGAGGGCATGGGGATGATGGACCCGGAGCGCATCGCCGACGCCATGCGCACCCGCATCGCCGACGCCGTGTCCGAGCGGATCCACACCGTCATGCGCGAGCGCATCCGCGAGGCGATGAAGGAGCGGCTGCCGGACATGCTGCGCTCCGCGCTGTCCGAGCGCCGGATGCAGGGCATGGGGCAGATCGACCCGGAGCGCCTGGCGGACACCCTCCGCGAGCGCCTGGCGGACACCCTCCGCGAGCGCATCCAGACCGGCCTGCGTGAGCGCGTGCGGGACGCGCTGCGCGAGCGCCTGGGCGACGAACTGCGCGCCCGGATCAGCGAGCGCGCCCAGGGCGTCATGGGCTTCCAGCCGCAGGGCGTGGGGATGGGGATGGTGGACCCGGAGCGCATCGCCGAGGCGCTGCGCGGGCGCCTGGTGGACGCGCTCCACGAGCGGCTGTCCAGCAACCTGCGCGAGCACCTGCACGAGGCGCTGCGCGACCGGCTGGGCGACGCCATCCGCGAGTCGATGGGCGCCATGGGCCACACGATGCGCGGCGGGTACGGGGAGCAGCACGTGGGCGGCTTCCAGCCCCAGGCGCAGGGCCCCGGCCCGGTGGACACGGAGACCCTCGTGTCCGCCATCCGCGAGCGCGTGGGCGAGGACCTCCGTGAGCGCATGGCGAACATGGTCCGCGAC
>NZ_RAWL01000510.1:0-5656 GCF_003668885.1 Corallococcus sp. AB049A
AAGCAGCTGGGCGGGCGGGCGCGGACGACGGAGGTGGAGGGCTTCCGCTTCAACCTGGGCCCGCATGCCCTGTACCGGGCGGGCGCGGCGCTGCGGGTGTTGGAGCGCCTGGGGGTGAGGCCCACGGGAGGCATTCCGAACCAGACGGGCGCCCATGCGCTGCTCGGGGGCCGGCTGCACACGCTGCCCCGAGGCGCCGTGACGCTGATGACGACGGACGTGCTGTCGCTCGCCGGGAAGCTGGAGGTGGCGAAGCTGCTGGCGGGGCTGGCCCGCATCGACACGCAGCCGCTGGGCGCGCTGTCGATGCGCGAGTGGCTGGAGACGCGCCTGACGCGAAAGGACAGCCGGGCGCTCGTCGCGGCGTTGATCCGCGTGTCCACGTACTGCGCGGACCTGGAGGCGCTCAGCGCGGGGGCGGCGTTGAAGCAGCTCCAGTGCGCGACGGCCGCGAACGTGCTGTACGTGGACGGAGGTTGGAGCACCCTGGTGGACGCGGTGGAGCAGCGGGGACGCGAAGCCGGAGCCCGGCTGGAGCTGTCCGCGCGGGTGGAGGGCGTCGTGCTCCAGGCGGGAGGCCAGCGGGTCGAAGGCGTGAGGCTCGCGGACGGCACGGTGCACCGGGCGGACGCGGTGGTGCTGGCGGGGAGTCCCGCGGACGTGGCGGCGCTCGTGCCGGAGGACGCGGTGCTCGCAAGGGAGGCGCGGGAGGCGGTGCCGGTCCATGCGGCGACGCTGGAGCTGGGACTGTCGGCGCTGCCGAGGCCGGACGCGCTGTTCGCGCTCGGGTTGGATGGGCCCTGGTACGCGTCGGTGCACTCGGCCTCCGCGAAGCTGGCCCCGGAAGGGGGCGCGATGGTGCACGTGGCGAAGTACCTGGGAGGCACGGACACGGACGCGAGCGAGGCGCAGCTGGAAGCCGTGATGGACGCGCTCCAGCCGGGCTGGCGCGGGAAGGTGGTGGCGCGGCGCTTCCGTCCGTCGCTCACGGTCAGCGCGGGGCTGCCCAAGGCCGCGAACGGAGGACTGTCCGGGCGGCCCAAGGTGGCGGTACCGCACGTGGGCGGCCTCTACCGCGTGGGCGACTGGGTGGGCGAGGAGGGAATGCTCGCGGACGCATCCCTGGCGAGCGCCGAGGCCGTGGAGCAAACCCTGGTGCAAGGCAATGCGGCGTCCCAACGCCGTGCAGCGGGGGCCTGAGTTGCTGGAGGCACGGATGAGAGATCGGCCGCGAAGTCACCAGGTCCTCCGCCATGAACCCCGTCCCCGTGGATGAGAAGGTGAGAACCCCGCGGTGGGACCGCCCGCCGGCGACGCTTCGGAAAAACCTGTCCGACAGTCGGACAGGTTCTGGAGGACCGCGTCCCGGCAGCGCCCGCGTCAGCCTGGCACTGCGTACGAACGTGTCGGACAGTCGGACAGGTTTTGGGAGTCGGCGGCCAGGGGGCTCGCTCCGGCCGGGTGGGTGATGACCGCTGGGCCTTGGGCTCACCCCGCATCGATGCTTCCTGGCTTCGTGCCTGGATTGTTGGAACGTGAGGACTTGAACGGGATGGATTCACAGGCGCGAGGAGCACTGGGCCAGGCGGCGCGCGAGCATGAGCGCTTCCTCTGGGGGCTCTGCTACCGGATGACCGGCGTGGCGGCGGACGCCGATGACCTGGTGCAGGACGTCTATGCACGCGCGCTCGCGACGCCGCCGGAGCGGCTGGACCTGCTTCGGCCCTGGCTGACCCGCGTGGCCGTCAACCTGGCTCGCGACCATCTGCGCCGCCGCCGCCGTGAGGGCTACGTCGGGCCCTGGCTGCCCTCACCGGTGGAGACCGGCGACGAGGAGGTCCCTCCCTCCATGGAGGCCCGGCTTCCAGGCGGTGGCTCCACCGAGGGACGCTATGAACTGCTGGAGAGCGTCTCCTTCGCCTTCCTGCTGGCACTGGAGGCCCTGTCGCCCAAACAGCGGGCCGTGCTGCTGCTGCGCGATGTCTTTGATTACTCGGTGCTGGAAGTGGCCGAGGCCCTGCGCATGAGCGAAGCGAACGTGAAGGTCGTGCACCACCGCGCACGGGCGGCCATGGCCGCGTATGACCAGGCGCGATGCGTGCCCACCCGCGACATGCAGGCGCGCACCCGGGCCGCGCTGGAGGCCTTCCTGGGCGCACTCGTGACGGGGGACGTGGCCGCCGCGGAGGCACTGCTGGCCTCGGACGTGCGCGCGCTCACGGACGGCGGCGGAAAGAGCCGCGCCGCCCTGGTGCCCATCCTGGGCCCGCAGCGCGTCGTCCTCTTCGTCCGCCGGCTGATGGAGATGCGGAGCATGCCCATCGCCTTGGAGATGAAGATGCTCAACGGCCTACCCGCCATGGTGGTCGTGTACCCTCCCGCGAAGGACCCGATGCTGGCCATGCACACGGTGATGCGCGTGGACCTGGACGCGGACGGACGCATCCATGCGCTGCATTCCATCGTCGTGGACCGGAAGCTCTCGGCCGTGCGCATGCCCGTGCCGGAATGACGGATGGCGTGCCGCATGTCTGCTACCAACGGGACGGCAAGGTGAGCTTCCAGTAGGCCGGCGCACCTCCGGATGGCCCCGGAGGATGAAGCCCCTGCCCAAGCGCTCCCTCCGTCACCAGTTCCCTGGTGACGGACGGGGCGGGCGAACGGGGGAGCGGGCATGGCGGGACGGCAGAGCGACGCACCAATGGGGGGCGAGCCGTCCCTGTTCACCCGGCTGGCGGTGGGCGTGTTCCGGCACCGGAGCTGGGTGCTCGTGGGCACGCTGCTGCTCCTCGCCGCGGCGGTGTGGGCGCTGCTCCGGGGCGGGCACCTCACCACCGGCACCATCGAGGGCATCGAAGCCGCGAAGGCCGAAGCGCTCGCGCGCGGTGCCGCCGCCGGGTCGAACGACCAGACCCTGGCGGTCATCTTCCATCACGACACCTGGACCACGGACGAGCCGCGCTTCACCCAGGCGGTGACGTCCGTGCTGTCGCGCGTGGAGCGGCTGCCAGAGGTTGACTCCGTGGTGTCACCCATCGGTGCACCCGAGGCCTTCCGCGCCCGCTTCGTGGCGAAGACAGGCCACGACCTGCTGGCGCTGGTGCGGCTCAAGGGCGGCGAGCGCGAGGCCACCGCCGCGTTCCCCGCCGTGCGCTCGGCATTGGAGGACCCGAACCTCCGGACGACGCTCACCGGCAAGGTGGCCTTCCTGGCCGCGCTCAACGAGCTGCTGGAGCACGACCTGCTGCGCGCGGAGTTGCTGTCCTTCCCGCTGGCGCTGCTGGTGTTGCTGTGGGTGTTCCGGACGGTGGTGGCGGCCATGCTGCCGCTGGTGGTGGGCGGGCTGGCGGTGCTGTGCGGCGTGGCGGGCGTGATGCTCCTGTCGCACGTCACGAACATGGCCCAGTACACGCTCAACGTCGTGTCGCTCATCGGGCTGGGCGTGGCCATCGACTACTCGCTCTTCATCGTGAGCCGCTTCCGCTCCGAGCTGGCTTTGGGCCTCTCCACGGAGCAGGCGCTGATGCGCACGCTGGACACCGCCGGGCGCGCGGTGGCGTTCTCCGGGCTGGCCGTCACGGTGGGATTGGGCGGGCTGCTCTTCTTCCGGGGCTCGTACCTGAGCGCCATGGGACTGGGCGGCGCCCTGGTGGTGGCCTTCGCGGTCCTCTTCGCGCTCACCGTGCTGCCCGCGCTCCTCGCCTGGCTGGGACCCCGCGTGGACCGGGGCCGGTTGCCGTTCGCGCCCAGGCCCGGCCGTGGCGGCGCGTGGCATGCGCTGGCCACCTGGGTGATGCGGCATCCGTGGTGGGTGCTGTTGCCCACGCTGACGCTGCTGTTGGCCATGGGGCTGCCGTTCCGGCGGCTCCAGCTGGCGGCCACGGACATCACCGCGCTGCCCGAGGGCACCGAGGCACGCCAGGGCGCGGAGACCCTGGCCCGCCTGTTCCCCCGCGAGGCCGCCACCCGCGTGCTGGTGGCGGTGGAGTTCCCCAGCGGCAATCCCCTCACGCCGGAGCGCGCGGGTGCGCTCTACGACGCCAGCCGCCGGGTGTCCTCGCTGCCCGGCGTGGTCGGCGTGGAGAGCGCCGTGGACCTGGCCCCCGGCATGGACCGGGCCACGGTCCAGCGCATGGCCGCCGCGCCACCGCGATTCCTTCCACCGGAGGTCCAGGCCGCGCGGGCCGCGTACGTCACCGGCAACGTGGCGGTGATGCAGGTGCTGACGTCCGCTCCGCCCAGCAGCGTGGAGGCGCGCAACCTGGTCCGGGCGCTGCGCGAGGAGCGCGCGGTGGGGGATGGCCAATGGTGGGTGGGCGGCCAGACCGCGACGGACGTGGACGCGGCGGCCTTCGTGAAGCACCACACGCCCGCGGCGGTGGGCTTCGTGATGGGGATGACGTGCATCGTCCTCTTCGTGCTCCTGCGCTCCGTGCTGCTGCCGTTGAAGGCGCTCCTGATGAACCTGCTGTCGCTGGCCGGTTCGTTCGGAGCCCTGGTGTGGATCTTCCAGGAGGGACACCTGCACCGGCTGCTGCGCTTCGAGCCCGGGCCCATCGAACCGTCGCTGCCCATCCTGTTGTTCTGCGCCCTGTTCGGCCTGTCCATGGACTACGAGGTGCTGCTGCTCAGCCGCATCCGTGAGGAGTACCTGCGCACGGGCGACAACACCCACGCGGTGGCGGAAGGGCTGGAGCGCACCGGCGGCCTCATCACCAGCGCGGCGGCCATCATGGTCGCCGTGTTCGCGGCCTTCACGCTGGCGTCCGTGGTGGTGGTGAAGGCGATGGGCCTGGGCATGGCCATCGCCGTCGCGCTGGATGCGACGCTGGTCCGGGTGCTCATCGTCCCCGCGATGATGCGGCTGATGGGGGACTTGAACTGGTGGGGGCCCGGCCACTGGAGGCGCTCGCAACCCCGGGCGCAGGGGACGGAGGTGCGGCCATGAACGCGAGGCAGCTCGGGTGGACGGCGGCGGCATTGGGCGTGCTCATGTATGGACACCGGCAGCTGATGGCCGGGCTGCGGCGTCGCGCGGCCCCTTCCGTGACGTCCTTCGCGCCGCCCTCCGTGACGGTCATCCGCCCCATCCGGGGCCTGGACGTGGGCGCGCGGGAGAACGTCCGCGCGCTGCTGGACCTGGACTATCCCGGTGAGTGGGAGGTGCTCTTCGTCTTCGACAGCGAGGACGACCCGGCGTTCCTCCCCACCCGCGAGGAGGCGGCCGCCCGCCCGACGCGCGCGAAGCGGGTGGAGTTGCTGGTCGCGGGCGAGCCACCGCCGGAAATGACGGGCAAGCTCAACGCGATGCAGGTGGGCGTGGCCCGCTCCCGGGGCGAGCTTTTGGCCTTCAGCGACTCGGACACGCGGCCCTCGCCCGGCGTGCTCACGGCGCTGGTGGGCGCGCTGCTGGAGGATGGCGGGACGGGCGCCACGTTCGCGCCCATCTACGCGGCGGCGGACACACCGCTGGCGGGTGACGTGGGCTACGGGTTGCTGGTGAACGCGTGGTACGGCGCGTCGGTCGCGTGCACCGCGGCTCCGGATGGCGCGCTGCCCTTCCTCATGGGGCAATTGATGGTGTTCCGGCGCCAGGCGCTGGAGGCCATCGGGGGGGTGGGCTGCGCCGCCGGGCAGCTCGTGGATGACATGTACC
>NZ_RAWL01000511.1:0-5634 GCF_003668885.1 Corallococcus sp. AB049A
GGGGACCTTCGTGGGCATCCCGCCGCTGGCGCTCTTCACGCTGGCCTTCGCGGAGCGCTGGGACGCCATCCGGCACGACCTGGAGCTGTTCTTCACGCTGGGCAACCGCAAGCGGCTGAAGGCCCGGCTGCTCGCGGAAGGAGAGCGGCTGGCGGGCGAGGTGGAGCGGCTGGCGGAGGAGTACCGGCCGAAGCTCGACGCGTCCGTCGCACGGTAGGGGCGACCGCGGACCGGAAGATCCGCCGATGCCGCCGAAAGTCCCGCCCTCCTGCCGGGCCCGGTCCGGCCGTTAGGTTCCCCCTCCAAGGGAATCCACACGAGGAGCAGGGCAATGGCGGCATACGACGTGGTCATCGTGGGAGGCGGGCCCGGCGGGCTCAACGCCGCGCTGTATCTGGGGCGCGGGCGCAAGCAGGTGCTGCTGTGCGACGCGGGCACGCCGCGCAACGCGGCGGCTCAGCACATGCACGGCTTCGGTTCGCGCGACGGCATCCCGCCCCCGGAGTTCCGGAGCATCAGCCGCGAGCAGCTGAAGGCCTATCCCAACGTGGAGGTGCGCGACACGCGCGTGGGCTCCGTGGAGAAGCACGAGGGCGGCTTCCGGGTGGCGCTGGGAGACGGCACCACCGTGGACGCGCGGCGCCTCCTGCTGGCGATGGGCGTGGTGGACGTGATGATGGACATCCCCGGCTACAAGGAGCTGTGGGGGCCCAGCATCTTCCAGTGTCCCTACTGTCACGGCTGGGAGGTCCAGGACCAACCGTTCGCCATGCTGGCGAAGAACCCGCAGTACCTGGACGGCGCGCCCATCATCCAGAACTGGTCCAGGGACCTCATCGTCTTCACGCACGGCGCCTTCGACGTGCCACCCGAGCAGCGTGAACGGCTCCAGGCCCTGGGCATCCCGCTGGAGGAGCGGAAGATTGTCGCGCTGCACGGCAGGGACGGGCGCCTGGCGGAGGTGGAACTGGAGGACGGGACGCGCATTGCCCGGAGCGTCATGTTCTCCGCGCCGCCGCAGAAGCAGCACGAGTTGGTGACGCGGCTGGGGTTGGAGCTGGATGACCTGGGCTACGTGAAGGTGGGCCCCACGGGGGAGACGTCCATGCCGGGCGTCGTCGCGGTGGGGGACATGACGACGCCGATGCAGGCGGCCATCGCGGCGGCCAGCGCGGGCACCATCGCCGCGGCGATGATGAACCACGCGCTCATCCTGGAGGACGCGGACCGCCGCTACACGCAGGTGACGGGGAAGCCCGCGCCCTCACGGCAGAAGGGGCACTGAGCCCCCGGAGCGTCAGTGCGCGTCCGGCGCGCGGTGCTGCTTGCGCCACGCGGCGGGCGTGAGCCCTTCCGTGCGCCGGAACAGGCGGATGAAGTGCGTGGGGTCCGCGTAGCCCACGCGCTCCGCGATGATGTCCACGCGCTCGTCGGTGGACACCAGCCGCCGCCGCGCCTCCGCCATCCGTCCGGAGATGATCCACTCCACCACGCTGCGGCCCGTGGCCTGCTTCAGCGCGGTGGTGACGTGCGCGGGAGAGCGGCCCACGGCGGCGGCCACCTCGCGCAGCGAGATGGGCTCCAGGCAGTGCCGTTCGATGTACGTGAGCGCTTCACCGGCGAGCGTCGGACGCGACTCCACGGGAGCCCACGTGCTCGAACGGCCCACCTCCGCGAGCACCAGGGAGAAGAGGCTGCGCGTCACCTGCTCCCCCAGCGCGCGGTGCGGCGCGCGCGTCTCCGCGTGCAGCTCCGAAAGCAGACGCACCAGGTGCTCCTGGCGTCCGGACGGAATCGGCACGACGGCGGAGGCACCCTGGCGCACGCGCTCGAAGGGCTTCAGCAGCGGCCCCACCTCCGTGTGCGTGAACGCGGACGGATGGAACCCGAGCCCCCAGACCTCCGCTCGCTCGGCCGCCACCGTGCGGTGCTTCTCACCGGCGGGGATGAGCATCACGTCGCCCGCGGACACCGTCAGCCGGGTGCGCTGGTCGATGACGGCCCGTCCGCCCGTGTAGAGCGCGAGCACGGCCTGCGGATGCGAGGCCGCGTGGGGGGAGGGTGCCTGCTGGGCATGACCGCAGGCGACGACCAGGGTGCGCGACGGCGTGTCCCAAACGTGCACCGGCTGTGAGTGCGCGACCGCCACGAACGCCTCCGTTTCCTCGCGTGAACCGAATGGGGCCTTGGATGCATTCCAGGCCCCGGCGTTTCAAACGGACCGCTATCCCTGCTGCTGCGCGCGGGGCACGGCGTCCCGGAACAGCCTCGCGCCCACCAGGAGCGCCAGGCCTCCCAGCAGCACCGGCACCGCGTTGATGGCGATGGCGGCGTGGAGGCTGGACATGTCCGCGATCTGCCCGATGAGCGTGGGCGAGATGGCATCCCCCAGCATGTGGATGCACAGCACGTTGAGGCCCATGGCGAACGCGCGGAACGCGGGCGGCACGCAGTTGACGATGGCCGCGTTGATGGGGCCGCTGTTGAGGAAGATGAGGAACTGCGCCACGCCAATGGCCGCGAACGTCAGCGTCGTGTCCTTCAGGTTCACCGCCAGGTACATGCACGGCGCCGCCAGCAAGAGGCCGATGCCGGACAGCCACAGTCCGCCGCCCGCGCGCTTCCTGTCCATCTTGTCGCCCAGCCACCCGCCGGCCACGGTGCCGGTGAGGCCCGCCACCGCCGTGATGGCGCCGAAGACGAGGCCCACGCGGCCCGGGTGCTCCAGCCACAGCTGCCGCTCTCGCACCAGGTACGTGGGCATCCAGAACGCCAGGCCGCCAATGGAGAACGTCATCAGCGTGTAGCCCGCCGTCGTGGCCCAGAAGGCCATGTTGCGGCCCAACCCCTTGAGGCCCTCCATGAAGGGCAGCTTCACCGCAGCGTCCGGGCCGTCCATGGCGCCGCGCTGCGGCTCCGGCATGAAGAAGGCCATGGTGCCCAGCACCAGCCCCGGCACGCCGCCCGCGAAGAACGCCGCGTGCCACGAATACGTCTGCGTCAGCCACCCGCCCAGGCCGTAGCCCATGGCCGAGCCCACCGGGATGGCGATGTAGAAGTACGACAGCATCCGCGTGCGCTGCTCGCGCGGGTACAGGTCGGAGATGATGGACGGCGCCACCGCGCCATAGCCCGCTTCACCAATGCCAATCACCGCGCGCGCCAGGAGCAGCGCCGTGAAGCTGGACGCCAGTCCGCTGGCCCCCGTGGCCAGGCTCCAGAGAATCACGCCGCCCGCGACCAGGAGCCGGCGGGGGATGCGGTCTCCCAGGAAGCCACCCAGGGGCGACGCCAGCATGAACACGATGATGAAGACGGTGCCCAGCAGGCCGGACTGCGCGTCGTTGATGCCGAAGTCCTTCTGAATCTCCGGCAGCGCGACGGCGATGATGTACCGGTCGAGGTAATTGACCAGGTTGATCAGCGTGAGGATGAACAGCGCGTAGCCCGCGCGCACGGACTGCGTGGCGTGCGAGCTGGACGGAGCGACAGGGGTGGAGGCGTTCATGAGCGGGAGGAGGCCGAGCCGAAGCGGTGTGCCAGCAGGCCCCAGCGCAGGCCGCGGTCGCTCACGCGGCACGCATCCAGGCCCAACGCCTTCACCGCTTCGCGCAGGATGAGGGCGCCCGCGGGGATGACGTCCGCGCGCTTGGGCTGAAGGCCGGGCAGCGAGCGTCGCGCGTCCAGGGGCATGGCGCACAGCCGGTCCGTGAGCGCGTCCAGTTCGCCCCGGGACAGCGTGCCGCCGTGGACCGCCTCCGCGTCGTAGGTCGCCATCTGGTGCTGCACGGCGTACAGCGTCGTCACCGTGCCGGCCACGCCCACCAGCATCGCGCCGGGAGGTGGCGGGGGCAGGGCGGAGAAGGTGTCGCGCAGGTGCGCCTCGATGCCGCCGCGCTCGTCCGGGGACAGCGGGTCGGTGCGCACGTAGCGCTCCGTGAGCCGCACCGCGCCCACGTCGAAGCTGTGACGGAAGGCCACCGTGCCGGCGTCGCTGCCGTAGATGAACTCCGTGGAGCCACCGCCAATGTCCACCACCAGCAGCGGTCCCACGGCCTCGCTTCCGAAGTCCTGGGCCACGGCGGCGAAGGACAGCTGCGCCTCCATCTCCCCGGGGATGATCTCCACCGTCACGTCCGCCCGGGCCTTGGCCTGGGCGATGAAGTCCGCGCCGTTCTTCGCGTCGCGCGCGGCGCTGGTGGCGGACACGGCGATTCCTTCCGCGCCCAGCTCCCGGGCCTCGTTGGCGAAGGCCACCAGCACGGACAGCGTGGCCTCCATGCCTTCGGAGGACAGCACGCGGTGGGTGTCCACGCCCCGGCCCAGGCGGGTGATTTCGGCGCGCTCCACCACGGCCTGGAAGCGGCCGTCCGGCTGGCGGTCCGCCACCAGCAGCAGCACGGAGTTGGTCCCGATGTCGATGGATGCGAAGCGAGGCATTGCGCGAACACTACTCAACGCAGCAGCGCTTCCAAAGCGCGCTCCAGGGCCTCGTAGTCCGCCGGGGTGTTGTAGAGCTGCGCGGACAGCCGCAGGTGCCGCTTGGGCGCCCGGGGCCAGGCCGTGACGGGGATTTCGATGTGGTGCTCCTCGAAGAGGCGCACATGGAGCGGGTCCACGTAGAGCGGCGGCTCGGGGCGCTCCGGGAAGCCGTCCGGCAGGGCCACGCACGCCATGCTGCCCACCATGGACTCCGGGCACAGCGGCGTCGCGTTGCCCAGCTTCGCGTCCAACCTCCGCCGGGCGGACAGGGCCAGGTTCCGGTTGGTCTCCATCACCTCCGGCCACCCGCCCGGCACCAGCCCCGCCATGAAGCGGATGACGGTGGGGATGCACAGGAAGGGCGTGGGGTCCACCGTGCCCACCCAGTCGAACTCCAGCCGGAAGCGCGAGCGGTCCGCGCGCGGCGAGTTGTGCCCGTGGCTCACCACCATGGGCTTGAAGCCCGCCTGCAGGTCGCGGCGCACGTACAGGAACGCGGCGCCCTTGGGCGCGCACAGCCACTTGTGGCAGTTGCCCGTGTAGTACGCCACGCCCAGCTCCTGGAGCGCCAGCGGCACCATGCCGGGCCCGTGCGCGCCGTCCACCAGCGTCTCCACGCCCTTCTCACGAAGCTTCCGCACCAGCTCCGCCAGCGGCATCACCAGCGCCGTCTGGCTGGTGATGTGGTCCACGAGCAAGAGCCGCGTGCGCGGCGTCACCTGCGCCATCACCGCGTCCACCACCGACTCCGGTGACGTGACGGGCCAGGGCAGCTTCGCCACCACCACCTTCACGCCCTGCTCCGCGGCGGCCACGTCCAGCGCGTTCCTGGACGCGTTGTATTCGTTGTCGGTGACGAGCAGCTCGTCGCCGGGCTGGAAGCGCAGGTTGCGCAGCACGGTGTTCACGCCCGTGGTGGCGTTGGGAACGAACGCCAGGTCGTCCGGGTTCGCGCCCACGAAGGCGCCCAGCGCGGCGCGCGCCTCGTTCAGCAGCGGCTCCAGCTCGCGGGCGAGGAAGCGCACGGGCTCCGCCTCCAGCCGGGCCCGCAGCTCCGACTGGTGCTGGAGCACCGGCTTGGGACAGGCGCCGAACGAGCCGTGGTTGAGGAAGACGACCTGGGGGTCCAACCCCCAGTGGGCCTTGTGGGCG
>NZ_RAWL01000512.1:0-5632 GCF_003668885.1 Corallococcus sp. AB049A
CCTGGAAACCCCTCCCCCCGCGAACGCCCCCCGGGCGCCGTAGCGAACTTTTGCTGTCTTCCGGAGTCTCACCATGTTCAACAACCTGAGCATCACGGCGAAGCTGACGCTCGCCTTCAGCGCGATGGTGGCCATCATCATCGCGCTGGTCGTCACGGTGTACACGACCATCGTCAAGGTCTCCGTCACCGCCGAGGGCGACACCGAGAGCCACAAGGTGCTCATCGCCGTGCGCGGCCTGGAGGGTGACATGGCCGACCTGGAGACGGGGCAGCGCGGCTTCATCATCACCGGCGACGACAAGTTCCTGGAGCCCTTCAACCTGGGCCGGTTGAGCATGTCGCAGAACCTGGACAGCATCCGCCAGTTCACCCAGAGCGACCGCCGCCAGCAGGAGCGCCAGCAGGAGATCCGCGACCTGTTGCAGCAGTGGATCTCCCAGCACCTGGAGCCGCTCATCTCCCAGCGCCGCGAGGTCGCCGCGGGCCGTGGAGACCTGGCCCAGGTCATCGCGGTGGAGCAGTCCGCGCGCGGCAAGCAGACCGCGGACCGCATCCGCATGCTGCTCACCAAGCTGGCGGACGACGAGACGACCCTCCTGAACGAGCGCACCGCTCGCACCGCGGCCATGGTGGTGGACCTCTACAACCTGATCATCATGGGCGGCGTGCTGGGCGTGGTGCTCGCGGGCTTGCTGTCCTACTTCCTCACCCGCAGCATCGTGCAGCCGCTGACGGAGGCCGTGCAGGTGACGTCGCAGGTGACGTCGGGCGACCTCACCGCGAACATCGTCTCCCGGGGCACGGACGAGACGGGCCGGATGATGAGCAGCATGCGGGAGATGATCCAGCGGCTGTCGGGCGTCATCAGCGAGGTGCGCGGCGCCGCGGGCTCGCTGTCGTCCGCGTCGCTCCAGGTGGCGTCCGCCGCGCAGGGGCTGTCGCAGGGCACCAGCTCCCAGGCGGCCTCCGTGGAGGAGACCACCGCCAGCCTGGAGCAGCTCAACGTCAGCATCCGCCAGAACTCGGAGAACAGCCGGGAGATGGAGCAGACGGCCGTGAAGGGCGCCCGGGACGCGGAGGAGTGCGGCCGCGCGGTGAAGGAGACCGTGGAGGCGATGAACGCCATCGCGGAGCGCATCTCCATCGTGGAGGAGATCGCCTACCAGACGAACCTGCTCGCGCTGAACGCCGCCGTGGAGGCCGCGCGCGCCGGTGAGCACGGCCGGGGCTTCTCCGTGGTCGCCACGGAGGTGCGCAAGCTGGCGGAGCGCAGCCAGAAGGCCGCGAAGGAGATTGGCGGCCTGGCCACCTCCAGCGTGAAGGTCGCCGAGCGCAGCGGACAGCTGCTGACGGACCTGGTGCCCGCCATCCGCCGCACGTCGGAGCTGGTGCAGCAGGTGGCCAACGCCTCTCGCGAGCAGTCCGTGGGCGTGTCGCAGATGAACCGCGCCATGACGCAGGTGGATCAGGTCACCCAGCGCAACGCGTCCGCCGCGGAGGAGCTGTCCTCCACCGCGGAGGAGATGGCCACGCAGGCCGAGTCCCTGCTGCAGATGATGAACTTCTTCCGGTTGGTGGAGGGCTTCAGCTTCAACGGCCCCACCGCGCAGCGCGCCCCGGCCCACCACCGGGCCCCGGCCTCGCCCGTCCGCGGGCTCCAGGCCGCGGCGCAGGGCACGCTGCCCGCGTCTCCGAACGGAGCGCTGTCCCGGCTCCAGAACGGCGCGGAGCCGCCGGCCCCCCATGACTTCCAGCGGTTCTAGGGAGGCGCGTGAACCATGAGTGATTCCACCGAACCGGGCAACGGCAGGTCCAGCTACCTGAGCTTCATGCTCGCGGGCGAGGAGTACGCCGTGGGCCTCCTGCGGGTGCGGGAGATCATCGAACACCGCCCCGTCACCCGCGTGCCGGGCATGCCCGCGGCCGTGCAGGGCGTCATCAACCTGCGCGGCAGCGTGGTGCCCGTCGTGGACCTGGCGGTGAAGTTCGGGCTGCCGCCCCGGCCCATCACCCGCTGGTCCTGCTTCGTCATCGTGGAGGTGGCGCTGGACGGCCAGCAGACGGTGCTGGGGCTGCTCACGGACACGGTGCGCGAGGTGCTGGAGCTGGGCGCCTCGGACATCGAGCCGCCCCCCGCCTTCGGCACGCGCGTGCGGCTGGAGTTCCTGCGGGGCATGGGCCGCCACAACGACGCGTTCATCCTGCTGCTGGACCTGGACCGGCTCCTGTCGCTGGAGGAACTCCTGCGGCTGACGGCCGCCACGGACGAGGCCGCGGCCCCGGCTCCGGCTCCGGAAGCGTCAGGCAACGGGTGAGGGGATGAGCGGGGACGGGCCCTGGCCGTCCGCATTGCCCTCGGAGCTGACGCGCTCGGAGCTGGCGCTGTTCCAGGCCCTGGTGGAGTCGGAGGCCGGCATCCACCTGTCCTCCGCCAAGAGCGCGCTGGTGGCGAACCGGCTGTCGCGGCGGCTGCGGGAGCTGGGGCTCTCGTCCTTCGCCGCGTACCACGCGTACGTCACCTCGCGGGGGAACGAGGCGGAGAAGGTGCGGATGCTCGACAGCCTCTGCACCCATGAGACGTCGTTCTTCCGCGAGCCCCGGCACTTCGAGCTGTTGCGCGAGCACGTCTTCCCGGAGTGGGCGGCCCAGGCGGCGCAGGGCCGCCGTCCCCGCAGCGTCCGGGTCTGGAGCGCCGGGTGCTCCACGGGCGAGGAGCCGTACTCGCTGGCGATGGAGCTGCTGGAGGCGTTCCCCAAGGGCTCCGGGTGGAGCCTGGAGGTCGTCGCCACGGACCTGTCCACCTGGGCGGTGAAGCGCGCGGAAGAAGGCCTCTGGAACCTGGACCGGGCCCGGACCATCCCGCAGGTGCTGCTGCGCAAGTACATGCTCAAGGGCGTGCGCACCCAGGAGGGCCTGATGACGGCGGGCCCGGAGCTGCGGACCTTCATGCGCTTCGCGCGCGCGAACCTGCACGCGCCGGCCACCTGGCCGGTGGGCCCGTTCGACATCATCTTCTGCCGCAACGTGCTCATCTACTTCGGCGCGGAGGCCCGGACGCGCGTCATCCAGGGGCTGCTCTCGCGGCTGCCGGAGACGGGCTACTTCTTCCTGGGGCACGCGGAGAGCCTGATTGGCATCACCGCGTCGGCCAGGTCCGTGAGCGCCAACGTCTACACGCCGCGCCCGGGGCCTCCATTCCCGTCGCGCGAGTAGCCGCCGCGGCCGCTTTCCATTTCCGGAAAGCAGGTGCCCGCCGCTCTCCGTTGTCGTGAAGGCGGCCGGCGCCCATCCTTGCCCCATGAGACCTTTCGATTTCGCGGGCAAGACGGTGCTGGTGACGGGGGCGTCCATGGGCATTGGCGCGGAGTTCGCCCGCCAGCTGTCTCGGCGCGGGGCCACGCTGGTGCTGGTGGCGCGCAGCGAGGGGAAGCTCCAGGCGCTCGCGACGGAGCTGGGCAACGCGCACGTCCTCCCCTTCGACCTGACCGCGCCGGGGGCGCCCCGGAAGCTCCTCGACGCGGTCCGCGCGAAGGGGCTGGAGGTGGACGTCCTGGTGAGCAACGCGGGCTTTGGCCTGCACGGTGGGTTCGACGTGCTGCCCTTGGAAGATCAGCTGGAGCAGATCGACCTCAACGTCCACGCGCTCGTGGAGCTGACGCACGTCTTCCTGCCGATGCTGGAACGGCGGCAGGGCGGTGTCATCCACGTGGCCTCGATGGCCGCGTACCAGCCGACGCCGTACATGGCGGTGTATGGGGCGACGAAGGCCTTCGTCCTGTCCTTCAGCGAAGCGCTCTGGGCGGAGTACCGCGAGCGCGGCGTGCGGGTGCTCGCCCTGTCGCCGGGGGCGACGGACACGCCGTTCTTCGAGCGCTCCGGAGAGGGCGCGTCCCCTGGGAGGAAGGCGCGTCCGGAGGACGTGGTGGACGTAGGGCTGGCCGCGTTCATCGCCGGGCGCTCGTCGGTGGTGCATGGGTGGGTCAACCGGATGGCGGCCTTCGCCAACCGGTTCTTCTCCCGGGCGCTGAGCGCGAAGCTCATCGCGCGGATGACCCGGCCGAAGACGCCCGCGCTCCCGGCGGCCTAGAGTGTTTTGCATCCATGGAAAACAAACTGCCCGCCTGGGATGACCTCCGCGTCCTGCTCGAAGTGCATCGCGGCGGCAGCTTCCTCGCGGCGGGGCTCCAGCTGGGCCTGTCCACCTCCACGGTGGCACGCCGCATCGGCGCGCTGGAGAAGGACCTGGGACGCGCGCTGGTCCACCGCACCTCGCAGGGCGCCTGGCTGGAGAAGGAGGCGCTGGAACTCATCGCGCTGGCGGAGCGCTTCGAGCAGTCATTGCGTGCGCACCGGCGGGACGAGGGCGGACGTTCACCGTACGCAGGCAGGATCCGCGTCTCCGTGCCGGACGGCTTCGGGGGAGGGGCGGCGGAGGCGGCCACGCGGTTCCGGCGGCTGCATCCGGAGACGCAGCTTGAAGTGATTTCAGAGCTGCGGTTCGTGGACCTGTCCTCGCGCGAAGCGGACCTCGGCGTGCGGGGCGGGCGGTCCTCCTCGCCGGTGCTCATCGACAAGCCATTGGGCGAGGTCGAGAGTGGCCTCTTCGCCAGCGGGGACTACCTCTCGCGCTCGCTTCCCAAGCGCTTCCTGGGCGCGGACGACTACCGGGAGCAGGACTTCGTCGTGGAGGACGAGACGCCTCGCGGGCAGGGGCCCTCACGCTGGTTGATGCAGCGGGGCGCGGCTCGCTTCCCCTTCCGCTCCAATTCGATGGAGGCGCGGCTGCACGCGGCGAAGGGCGGCATGGGCCTGGTCATGCTGGGACTGGGGGCCTCGAAGGACCACCCGGAGCTGCTCCCGGTGCGGCTGGAGACGCCGCTGCCGTCGCTCCGCTTCTACCTCACGATGCACAAGGACCTGCGCAAGGTCCCGCGCATCCGTGAGTTCGCGGCGACCTTCGAGGCCGTGTTCGCGGAGTACCTGGCCGCGCAGGCCGCCGCTCGCCGTCGGCCTCGGCGCTGAAGGCCTGAGCGCCTATCCGTTCAGCGCGGGCGCCTGCTCCGGACGGGGCAGCGCCTGCGTCTCCGGCGCGGCGGAGCCCTTCCAGCGCGTCAGGGCGGCAATCACGACGCACAGGACGACGACGCAGAAGATGGACGCCTCCAGGCCGTAGGCACCGCCGGACACCCACTCCGGACGGCCTTCGAAGACGGGCGTCCACCAGCCTCGGGACTCCTTGCCGCTCACGCCGAAGCCCATCACGGACAGGAACCAGTTCCAGCCCATGTGCACGCCGACCGGCAGCGCCAGGTGCCGCGTGCGCAGGTAGCACAGGCCCAGCATCCAGCCCGCGAGGAAGGTGGTGACCATCGCCACGATGCGCGTGGGGACCTCCATGGCGGTGTTGAAGGGGTGGGCCAGGCAGAAGATGAGGGAGATGACGACCTGCGCCCAGCGGGTGCCCAGACCCCGGATGGCGCGCTGGAAGAGGTAGCCGTGGAAGAGCGCCTCCTCGAAGAGGCCCACGCCCAGCATCAGCCAGGCCGCCTTCACGATGGACGCCACCTGGGCGTTCCCGGCGCGCTCCAGGTGGTAGGCCCCCGCCGCCCAGCCGGCGAGCGCCACCATCC
>NZ_RAWL01000513.1:0-5626 GCF_003668885.1 Corallococcus sp. AB049A
CCACCGAACCGCACGAGTTCCTCCCCGAACCCGAAGCCCCCCGCCGCCGCACGGGCATCGCCATCGTGGCCGGCATCGCGCTCCTCGGCATCGCGGGCCTCTGCATCACCGTGGCCCTGGGACTCGACGGCGGCCGCGTGTCCTCACTGTGGAGCTCCTCGCGTGCTCCCACTCCGGGCGCGAACTCCTCCACAACTTCTCCACCGCCTGCCGAACCCGAGGCCCGGAAGCCCGAACCCACCGGACCCGCGGCGCCGGTGGAACCCCCCGCCGCGGTCGTCGAGGCCACGCCTGCTCCGGAAACCGCCCCCTCGGACCCGGCGGCTCCTCCCAGCAACGACACCGACGACGCCGAGACCCCGAAGGCGAAGACGCGCACCCCCCTCCGCAAGAGCAAGAGCGACCCGGCGGCCCCTTCACCTCGCGGCAAGTCCCGCACGGCCGCCGCTCCCGCTGATGACTCGGAGGCGGACCTCCCCGCTCCGGATGACAGCGCCACCGAAGCGGCCGCGCCCCAGGGCTTCCTCACCCTCATCACCGAACCTTCCGCCCGCGTGTCCCTGGCCGGCCGCTCGCTGGGCGAGACGCCCCTCACCAAGGTCGCCCTCCCCGTGGGCCGGCACACCCTGAAGCTCATGGACGGCACCGGCCGGCCCCTGAAGCTCCTGGTGGAGATCAAACCCGACGACACCACCTCCGTCCGGGTCCCCCTGGAGATGCTGGCCAATCCCTGAACCTGTCCGGCAGCCGGACAGGTTTTCGCCGCCTCCATGCAATCACCCGGCGCCGCCCGGCGTACCCGGGGCATTCCGCCGGGACGTGCTCCCACGTCCTCGCGCCTCGCCCGGAGCCGCCCATGAGGATGCCCACGCTGTCCCTGCTCGCCGCCTGCTGCCTCGCCACCACCGCCTGCACCGCCCACGCGGAGGACGCGGTGAAGCCCTCCCAGGGCTCGGGCGAGACGCGCCAGGTGGAGGACTTCCACGGCGTCTCCGTGGGCCACGGCATGCGCGCCGAAGTGACGGTGGGCCCCAAGTCCGTCCGCCTGGAGGGCTCCCCGGAGAACCTCTCCCGCATCCAGCTGGAGGTCGAGGACGGCATCCTCACCACCCGCGTGGAGCGCAAGGGCTGGAGCCGCCTCAACGGCCAGGTGCGGCTCATCGTGTCCTCGCCCCGCATCGACCACGTGGAGGCCAGCGGCGGCAGCCGCATGAACGCCGAGGTCACCGCGACCGATGAGTTCGACGCCGAGGCCAGCGGCGGCTCCGTGCTCAAGGTGAGCGGCGTGGACGCCAAGAACGTGGAGGCCGAGTCCAGCGGCGGATCCGAGATCACCCTCAGCGGCCGCGCCACCCACCTGGACGCGGAGGCCAGCGGCGGCGCGCAGGTGCATGCCCAGCAGCTCCAGGGCATCTCCCAGCTCCAGGTGGAGGCCAGCGGCGGCTCCATCGTGGAGGCCGACGCTCCCTCCAGCGTGTCCGGTGACGCGTCCGGCGGCAGCATCATCCGCCTGTCCAAGCGGCCCCAGAACGCCAGGGTCGACGTCAGCGGCGGCTCGCGCCTGGACACGTCGAACTAGCAGGACCGGGAAAGGTTACCCGGGCCCCGGGGATGACCCGGGGCCCGGACAGGCCCCCCACGAGGCACAAGAGACGCCGCACACCGGACCTCCAAGGTCATCCGGGCGACCGTCCTACCTTCCACGTGGATGCCGGCCGCACCGGAGTGCTGTCGGACAGGCGCGTGGGCCCCATGGAACGCGCTCGAGTGACCGAACGCTTCGCAGTCCCCAAGATATCGGGACTCCGTCCCAATCCCAAACACCCAGCGTCGCTTTCGCCGCAGGACCCGGAGGGGAACCCGCGTCATGCGGCGCCTGCCATCCCGGACGGGCTGTAAGAACGAAAGCACCGCGCTCACACAGCGCGTCGTTGAGACGCGTCAGGTCGGGTCCATCCAGCGATGATGGAAAACTCCGTACGCGCGGGACTCCCTGAGCAACCGGCTCAGCGGGCCGGGGGCAGGCGGTCCGCGTTCTGACGCTCCACCATCCAGCCGGGGTACTCGAGGGGCAGCCGGGAGACGGCGTCCAGCTTCGCGAGCTGCTCGGGGCTGAGGCGCAGCTCGGACGCGGCCAGGTTGTCCTCCAGCTGGGCCTGCGTCTTCGCGCCGAGGATGACGGTGGTGACGTGCGGCTGGTGCAGCAGCCACGCGAGCGCCACGCGCGCCACGGTGGTGTCTGTCTCCTTCGCGACGGCATCCATCACGTCGACGGCGTTGTACGCGCGCTCCTTGTCCACGGGCGGGAAGTCGAAGGTGGTGCGGCGGGCGCCCTCGGGGCCTTCGGCGTCGCGGCGGTACTTGCCGGACAGGAAGCCTCCCGCGAGCGGGCTCCACACCATCAGGCCCACCTGCTGGTCCTTCATCAGCGGCACCAGCTCACGCTCCAGGTCGCGGCCGGCAATGGAGTAGTAGGCCTGGAGCGATTCGAAGCGGGACAGGCCGCGGTGGTCGCTGATGCCCAGCGCCTTCATGAGCTGCCACGCGGCCAGGTTGGACGCGCCCAGGTAGCGCACCTTGCCCTGGCGCACGAGGTCGTCCAGCGCGCGCAGCGTCTCCTCCAGCGGCGTGGCCACGTCGTAGCCGTGGATCTGCAAGAGGTCGATGTGGTCCGTGCCCAGGCGCTTGAGGCTCGCGTGCACGGAGTCGAAGATGTGGTAGCGCGACAGGCCGGTCTCATTCTGGCCCGGGCCTATGCGACCGCGCACCTTGGTGGCCAGCACCACCTGCGAGCGCTTCGCCGAGAGCGCCTTGCCGAGCAGTTCCTCCGACTGCCCGTACGAATACACGTTCGCGGTGTCGAAGAAGTTGATGCCCGCGTCCAGGCACCGGCCCACCAGCGCGTCGGCCTCCGACTGGCCCTGCTGCCCGATGTTCTTCCAGTAGCCCTCGCCACCGAAGGTCATGGCGCCGAAACACAGTTCAGAGACAAACAGGCCGGTGCGGCCCAGCGGACGGTAGTGCATGTGCGTGTCACCTTGGGTGGAAGTGAAGGCGGCCCCTCTTAACGTCCGGTGCATGGCCCCGCAGCAGGAAGACACGCGATGACGCACGCGCGCCGCTTCGTGGGCTGGGACCTGACGGACCCGTTCGCTCGCAATCCCCGCTCCGTGGACGAGGCCATCGTGGACGGGGACGGCCGCGTGCGCTTCTCCCAGCGCGTCTGGCCCGCGACGTTGGAGCCGGAGGCGCTCGCGGAGGTCTTCGCCATCAGGCCCGGCGACGTGGTGGTGGTGGACGGGCCCCAGGCGCTGGCGAACCCCGGCGCGAAGGTGCGGGACGCGGAGCGGAGGCTGCGCGCTCCGGGCAGCACTCCGGACGTGCTGCCCGTGCCCGGTGCGCCCTTCGCGGGCTTCGTGCGCGGCAGTGTGCTGCTGTTCGCCGCGCTCCGGGTCCACGCCCGCGTGCCCATGCTGGACCTGGACACGCCGTCGCTCTCGGACGCGCGCCTCTTCGAGGCCTTCCCCGGGGCCACCTGGCGCGCGCTGGCTGTGGAGAAGTTGGGGGGAAAGTCCACGCCGGAGGGACGTGCCCGGAGACAGGCGCTGCTGGAGGCCTCCGGCCTGCGCTTCGAGGACTCACGGACGTGCACGCACGACCAGCTGGATGCCGCGCTCTGCGCGTGGCTGGGATGGCTCACACGCACGCGTCCCGGGGAGGTCACCGCGGTGGGCCTGCCCCTCACGCGCGATACAGATGGAACAGTGCGCGAGGGGCGCATCCTGGACCTGGACCGCGCTGGCGCCGTGAGCCTTCAGCGCCCGCGCACCGGGTCCTCGTGATGGTCGTGCCCTGGCCCGCCGAAGGTTCCGGGCCAGGGTTCCTCCGCGGGCTTCAGGCCGGGAATCGGGAAGCGCCGGAAGCGTGACTGGCTGTAGGCGAAGGGCGGATCGCAATCGCCGCACGTCGTGGCCCCGTCCATCATCACCAGGCTGTCCGGCCCCAGCTCCAGGAACTGCGCGGGCGTGACCGCGTCCGGCACCGGGCACTGGAACACCTGGCTGCCGTCCTTCGCGCTCACGGCGAAGAGCACCGGCCCCCGCGCGTCCATGCCCGTGCCCACCACCACCGTCTCCGGCGGCTGGCCCGGCCAGGTGGGCCAGCTCGCCAGCCGGACCTCCGGCGCCACCGGCCCCGGCCACCCCTGGAAAGCGTGCGTCCACGACGGCGTGAGGCCCGGCAACGCGTAGCCCTCCAGCGTCCAGCCGCCCGCGACGGTGTCCTCGGACGGCGAGGGGATCACGTGCCCGGACGTCGCCAGCGCGCGCCCCAGCTGCCGGGGGAAGGGCTGTGAACCCACCGCCTGCCCGTCCTGCGTGCGCAGCGCCTGCGTGGAGCGTTCGTTGAGCAGAAGCCCGTTCACGATGGCCAGCTCCCCCGCGGCGAAGGCCTCCGTCTTGCGCCAGCGCGGCACCCCGTCCTGCGAGAACGCCATCAGCAACGTGGGCGCTCCCGGATACAGCGGCGCGCCCACGTTCTGCGTCTGTCCGAACGCCACGTACAGGTCGCCCGCCGCGTCGGACGCCACGCCGTACGGGTGCGGGTGGTTGCACTCGGCGAGCAGCGGGTCCTGCAACTTCTGCGCGGACACCATCCCGCCAAAGGCATCCAGCACCACCAGGAAGTACTGCCGGCACAGCGTGTCGCGGGACGTGCCCGCCGGGTACGCCTCGAAGAGCGCCGCCAGCCGGTCCGGCTGCATCACCCCCAGCCGCGCCATGAACACCGTCGTCAGGCCCTGCGTGAAGTCCGGCCGCGCCTTCGCCAGGTCGAACGTCCACCGGGGCGCTCCCGTCACCCGGTCCAGCAGCGACACCTGCCCGGACAAGGGCAGGTCCATGCACAACAGCCGGTCGTTCCACAGCATGCACCGGCGCCCGGACGTGCTCGCGCGCACCGGCACCGGGCCCGCCGCGTCCAGCAGCGCCGGCACGAAGAAGCCCACCAGCGTCACGTCCCCCGTGGGGCCCACCAGCAGGTCGTGCAGCGCCTCGCCGTTGGACGCCGCGTCGTAGGTCCAGTCCGGCGCCAGCGCCGTCACGGCGGGGCGCTGGCACACGGAGCCCTTGCACTTCCCCGGCCCCTGGCAGGGGCTGGCCGCCGCGCACGGGAAGTTGTCCGGCGGGTCGCGGCGCTGGCACGTCCCGTCCAGGCACACGTCCGCCAGGTCACAGCCGCGCTCCGGGCCGCAGAACGTCCCGTCCGGCGCCTTCGCCAGCGTGCACCCCACCTTCGGGTCGCACGCGCCCACCTGGCACTGGCCGTCCCCCGGACACGGCGGCGCCGGCACCGACGTGCAGCCGTCCAGCGGGTTGCACACGTCCGTGGTGCACGCGTTGCCGTCGTCGCAGACGCGCTCCGTGCCCCTGCACCGCCCGGCCGTGCACGTGGCGCCCAGGATGCACGCGTTGCCCGGGTCGCAGGCCGTGCCGTCCGGCTCCTCGGTCTCCACGCACTGCTCCGCCGCCACGTCGAACGTGGAGGTGTGGCAGGCCACCGGCGTGGGGCACTCCGGGTACGGGTTGGACTCTCCGCGCAGCTCCATCCGCACCTCCCCGCCCCCCGG
>NZ_RAWL01000514.1:0-5619 GCF_003668885.1 Corallococcus sp. AB049A
CGGTAGGACAGCCGGACCGGGACCTCCCCCGGCGCCATCCGCGTGGGCAGCCCGTCCGCGGCGAAGGGCGGCGCCAGGGCCGTCCACTCCACGTCCAGCGTCGTGCGGCCGGCGTTCACCACCCGGAGCTCCACCACCCGCTCCACCTGGGGGTAGCTGGCGGGGAAGGCCACGGCCTCCTGGGAGACCCGCAGGAGGCTCCGGGCGCCCGTCAGGGGGGGTTCGTCCCGGCAGGCGCTCCCGAAGGCCACCAGGGCCGCCAGGGCCATTGCCAGGGCCGTCTGGCCCCCACTGCCCACCGTCCGCGTGCGCGCCATCGTGGCCTCCGTCCCCTGCCTTTACACCCCTCTCCATCCCCGTGTCCCACGGCACCCTACCCCCCGGTCTTTCAGGATTGGGCACTTCCGGGCCTGAGTTTTTTTCAGTCCCAAGGGTTTCGAGTGCTTCCAACCCCCCGGAACGACAGGCATGTCGCAGGGTATGGTTCTGGCAACGGGCGCGAGCATGACCCTGGCCGGCCCACCGCAGGATTCTCCGGGATTGCAGGCATTCACCGTGCTCATCGCCCGGGGTGTGCAGCCCACCGTGGACGGGCTGTCGGCGGAGGTCCGGCGGGCCGTGCTGGCCGAGCTGTTCCGCATGGGCATGCAGGCTTCCGAGAACCACTCGGGGCACACGCCCTGTCCTCCCTACACCCTGCGCCTGGACGTGGCGGACTGCCGGATGCACGTGGAGCTGGACCCCATGCGCACCCGGCTGTCGCTGACGGGCCTCACCCGGCCCCGGCCGCACTAGGGGACCTGGGTGAACGAGCGGTGGACGTATGGGCAGATGCTGCCCCGGCGCGCGGGCTACGAGGAGAGCTGGGAGCTCACCTACCGCGTGGAGCAGCTGCGGGAGCTGGTGGGCCAGGAGCTGCACCTGGACGCCGGGCTGGCCGCGGAGCTGGACGACACCCTGGCCCGCCTGGTCATGCGCAACCAGCGCCTGCGCGGCCTGCAGCGGATGATGGCCGCGGACCGTGAGCCGGAGGACCTGGTCATGCACCGCGCCGCGCTGGAGGACCTGGACCGGCAGCTGCTCCAGGAACTGCCCGGGCTGCTGGAGCGGCTTCGCGCCACGCTCCTGTAGCATCGTGTCCCTGCGCCGGATGCCTGTGGGTTTCCGACTTGTGCACGGGCCCTGCTTCTTTTCACCAGTCTAATTGGAGTGTTGATCAACTGGTGGAAGCAGTAGGGGAAGCCGAGTTGGGGACAAGTCAGCAAGCTTCGGGAATCATTCACGAATCGGCGATCTGCTACATGTGGGCAAATTGCCGGTTTCCCCCGGGCATCCACAGGCGGGCTTCCAGGCCCCCGGTTGTCCACAGGGCCCTCCACACCATCCACAGGTGATCCACAGGCAACCCGGGGGGCGGCACCGCCAAGGAAGGACCCGGGATGCAACAGCCCTGTTATGGTCCGGCCCGGCTTTTCTCACGACGCGGGCGCCATTCTTCCAAGGCGCTGGAGGATGAGCTCATCGACTTCCATCGGGGCGAGCGCATCGGGAAGTACGAGGTGCTCACGCAGCTGACCGTGGGCGGCATGGCGGAGCTGTTCCTGGGCTACACGTCGGGCCCGGGCGGCTTCCGCAAGTACGTGGTCATCAAGCGCATCCTCCCGGACGCGCGCTCCAATGATCAGTTCGTCCGCATGTTCCTGGACGAGGCGCGCATCACCGCGGCCTTCAACCACCCGAACATCGCGCAGGTGTTCGACCTGGGGGAGGAGGACGACGGGCTCTACCTGGCCATGGAGTTCATCGGCGGGCAGAACCTCAACCAGGTCACCAGCGCGTGCCTGAAGAAGCGCCAGCCGGTGCCGCTGGCCTTCACCCTGTCCGTGGCCCGCGACGTGTGCCTGGCGCTGCACTACGCGCACACCTTCACGTCCCCCGGCGGCGAGGCGAGCCCCGTCATCCACCGCGACGTGGCGCAGAAGAACATCATGGTGACCTACGACGGCACCGTGAAGCTGCTGGACTTCGGCATCGCCAAGGCGAAGAACAGCCTGGAGCGCACCAGCGTGGGCACGGTGAAGGGCACCACCGGCTACATGTCCCCGGAGCAGGTGCGCGGCGATCCACTGGATGGCCGCAGCGACCTGTTCTCCGTCGGTGTCGTGATGCACGAGCTCATCACCGGAGAGCGGCTCTTCGCGGGCAAGACCGAGCGCGACGAGATGGTGAAGATCCTCGAGGACCCCATCCCGTGGCCGTCCGTGCTGCTGCCGCACATCTCCGAGGACATCTCCCGCGTGGTGATGCGCGCGCTGGAGCGCAACGTGGACCGCCGCTACCCGTCCGGGCGGGACATGGCGCGCGCCATCGAGAAGGCCTCCGGCGGCAAGCTGATGGACGCGGACCAGCGCGCCGCGCTCATGAAGAGCCTGTTCGCGGAGCGCATGGCGGCCACGCGGTCCCTGCTGGAGAGCGCGGACGTCACCACCAGCAGCCAGGTGCTCGCGTCGGCGAAGCGGGCGCTCCAGAAGGATGACGGCCCCTACCTGCCGGAGCGCAAGTCCACCGCGCTCAGCGTGGTGGAGGCGCGCAAGAAGGCGGAGATCGCGAAGCTGCGCGCGGAGCAGTCCGGCAGCGACGAGACCGCGCCCCCGGTGAAGCGCTCGAAGCTGGGCGGGGTGTGGGCGCTCCTGTCGCTGTCGCTGCTGCTGGGCCTGGCCTACGGCGCGTTCCGGCTCACGAAGCTGCTGGAGGCCGAGGAGACGACGACCCCGCCCTCCCCCATGGGCCTGGGCCCGATGATTCCCATCCGGCCGCCGGAGACGCCCGTGCCCGACGCGGGCGTGGCCACCGCGGAGGCGGACAAGGACAAGGACAAGGACCGGGACCGGGACCGGAAGGACAAGGACCGGGACGAGGCCACCGCGAGCAAGGGCAGCCGCAAGGGCAAGGCCCGGGGGGAGGTGACGCTCTTCCTGGACGAGCCCGCGGAGGTCTTCCTCAACAACAAGTCCCTGGGCCAGGCGCCCCTGGTGAAGCGCTCCCTGCCGGTGGGGCAGGCGGAGCTCATCTTGGTAGGCGCGGACAAGAAGCGCCGCGTGCTCGCGGTGCCGGTGGAGGCAGGCAAGCCCGTGCGCCTCAACCTGAAGCTGAGGGAGCTGCCGGGCCGCTGAGTTCCGGGGTGGACGGACGCCCGCGCGAAGGAGCGGCATGGGCACAGGGCGTTCGCTATCTTCGCCCCCTCATGGCTCTCTCCCTTGGCTTCCTGATGGACCCGCTCGAGAGCGTGCGGGTGGACCACGACACGACGTTCTCGCTGATGCTGGAGGCCCAGCGGCGGGGGCACGACGTCTATTACTTCGAGCAGGGCTGGCTGCGCTTCAACGGCCGGTGCTCGGAGGCGCGCATGCGCCGGGTGAAGGTGCGGCGTGAGGTGGGGCACCACTTCGACGTGCTGAGCGAGGACGTGCGGCCGCTGTCGAAGCTGGACGTGCTCTTCCTGCGCAAGGACCCGCCGGTGGACGCGGACTATCTGCACGCCACGCAGCTGGTGGAGCTGTGTCCGGACCGTCAGCCCATCTTCATCAACAACCCGTCCGGCATCCGCGACGCGAACGAGAAGCTCTTCACGCTGAACTTCCCGGACCTGATGCCGGAGACGCGCGTCACGCGCGAGCTGTCCGTGGTGCTGGAGTTCGCGGCGAAGAACGCGCAGGGCACCATCCTCAAGCCCATTGATGGCTTTGGCGGCAAGGGCATCCTCTTCCTCGCGCCGGGGGACCGTAACGCGCGCTCCATGGTGGAGCTGCTCACGCAGGGCGGGAAGGAACCCATCCTCGCGCAGGCCTACGTGCCGGAGAGCCGCCTGGGCGACAAGCGCATCATCCTGGTGGATGGAGACCCGGTGGGCGCGGTGCTGCGCGTGCCGTCGGACGCGGACCACCGGGGCAACATGGCCGCGGGTGGCACGCCGATGAAGGCGGCCATCACCGACCGCGACCTCTACATCTGCAAGCGCCTCAAGCCGTCGCTCCAGGAGAAGGGGCTGACGCTGGTGGGCATCGACGTGCTGGGCGACTACCTCACGGAGGTGAACGTCACCAGCCCCACGGGCCTGGTGGAGGCCAGCCACCTGGACGGCGTGTCCTGCGAGGCGCGCGTGCTGGACGTCGCTGAACGGATGCACGGCGCGCGTTGACCGTGGGGCTCGTCCATCTGGAGGACGGCGAGACGCTGGACTCCATTGGCACCGCGGACGTGCGCGTGTTCCAGCGCCGCACGGGCTACCGCTTCACGCTGGACGCGGTGCTGCTGGCGCACTTCGCGTCCACGGAAGGGCATGACCTGCCGGGGCCCGTGCTGGAGCTGGGCGCGGGCAGCGGCGTGGTGTCGCTGCTGCTGGTGAAGCAGTTCGGCGTCGCGGGCCCGGTGGACGCGCTGGAGTTGCAGCCCGCGGTGCACGCACGGCTGACGCGCGCGGTGGCGCTCAACGGGTGCGAGGGCCGCGTGCGTCCGGTGCTCGGGGACCTGCGGCAGGCGCGGACGCTGTTCGTGTCCGGGGCGTACGGGCAGGTGGTGTCCAACCCGCCATTCCGCCGGGCCAAGGCGGGCGTGGTGAGCCCGGACGCGGAGCGGGCCGTGTCCAAGTCGGAGGTGGCCTGCGACGCGGCATCCGTGGTCGCGGCGGCCCGGCACGCCCTGCGGCCCGGGGGCGGCGTGAGCCTGGTGTATCCGGCGGCGCGGCTGGCGGAGGTGCTGGGGGTGCTCGCGGGCGCGCGGCTGTTCCCCCGGGTGCTTCGGTCCGTGCACGCGCGGGTGGATGCGCCCGCCACGCGCTTCCTGGTGCAGGCGCTGAGGGACCAGGACCGGGGCCTGTCCGTGCGTGCGCCGCTCATCGTGCATGGCGCTGGGCCGGGCGGGTACAGCCCGGAGGTGGCGGCGCTGATGGACGTGCCGCTGGCGGAGCGGAGCGGGGGTTGAGGGGCCGCCCGCTGAGCGTGGGGCCCTGCGGGCGTCGGGGCCGGATGGGGAGATGCGTCACAACGTAAGGGGCACTTCACCCACAGGACGTCCGCGTCCCGACGAGGAGAGCCTCATGAACGTGACGATGCTCAACGAACAACCGTCGCTGCTGAAGTCGGCCGCGCTGCTGCCTCCGCGCCTGTCGCTGGGCGCGACGATGATCCACCACGGCCTGGCGAAGCTGAAGAAGGAAGGCATGGAGCAGCAGGTGGGCATGTTCGAGCAGCTGGGCATCAAGCCCGGCAAGCCTTGGCTGCTGGCCACGGGCATCACGGAGCTGGTGGCCGGGGTGAGCTCCATCCTGGGCATCGCGACGCGCTTCACGGCGGTGTCGGTCATCGTCACGCAGGCCATGGCCATCGCGAAGGTGCACAGGAAGAACGGCTTCGACATGACGAAGGGCGGCTACGAGTTCAACCTGGCGCTCATCGCCATCGCGCTCGGGACGCTGATGCGCGGGCCGGGGCGGCTGTCCCTGCACAGCGCGCTGGAGCGGCGGGTGAAGCGCAAGGAGCTGAGGCACTTCCGGCTGCTGCCGCGTCAGCGCCGGGGCTCGATGCTGCTGGACGCGCTCGGGTAGATAGGGGCCTCGAGGGG
>NZ_RAWL01000515.1:0-5604 GCF_003668885.1 Corallococcus sp. AB049A
CCGCTCCTCCTGCCCCCGAGCCGTCCCCCGCCATGCCGTCCCTTCTTCCGCACTCCTCCGCCCGCGTCGCCGGGCTCCTCGCGGCGCTCGCGCTGGTGCTCACCAGCGCCACGCCCGCGTACGCCCTGCCGGGCGGAGGCAAGACGCCCCGCGCCATCGTGGAGGCGGACTCCGACCTGCCCCCGCCGGTGACGGGGGTGGACGTGGAGGAGCACCTGGGGGAGCCGCTCCCCCTGGAGACCCGCTTCCTGGACTCCTCCGGGGAAGAGGTCCGGCTGGGCACGCTGCTGTCCAAGACGCGCCCCACCCTGCTCACGCTCGTCTATTACGAGTGCCCCATGCTCTGTAACCTCGTCATCAACGAGCAGGTCCGCGTGATGCGCGAACTGGGCCTGGAGCTGGGCAAGGACTACGAGGCCGTCACCGTCAGCATCGACCCCAAGGACACCCCGGCGCAGAGCGCGGAGCGCCGCCGCAAGTACCTCCAGTCCATGGGCAAGCCGGAGACGGCTCCGTGGCACTTCCTCACCGGCACCGACGAGAACATCCACAAGCTCGCCGACGCCGTGGGCTTCAAGTACACGTATGAACCGAGCACGAAGCAGTACGCCCACCCCGCGGTGGTCACCGTGCTCACGCCGGAGGGGAGCATCTCCCGCTACCTCTACGGCACGTCGTTCGACCGCAAGGACGTGAAGCTTTCGCTGCTGGAAGCAGCGGGCGGTCGGGTCGGGACGAGCGTCGATCGCATCGTCATGTCCTGTTTCAAGTATGACACCGCCACGCGGCGGTACGGTTTCTACATCTTCGGGTTCATCCGCCTGGGCTCCCTGGCTGTCTTCGGCGCCCTGGCCACGATGCTGATCTATTTCTGGAGGCGCGAGCTGAAGAAAGGCGCGACTACATGAGCGACCTGGCCAACCAATTCCTGTTCCTCCCGGAGCGCGCGTCCACGTTCGCGGAACGGGTCGACTTCCTGCACTACTTCGTCGTCGGTACGACGATGGTGATGTCCGCGGGCGTCGGCCTCGCGGCGCTCTTCATGTTCTTCCGCTACCGCCGGCGGGAGGCCCACCAGCACACGGAATACGTGGTGCCGGACCTGAAGACGGAGTTCCTCTTCGTCTCCGTCCCGCTGGTGTTCTTCCTGGCGTGGTTCGCCATCGGGTTCCGGGACTTCACCTGGTACACCACCCCGCCCAAGGACTCGATGGATGTCTACGTCATGGGCAAGCAGTGGATGTGGAAGTTCTCCTACCCGGAGGGCCCCAACGGCGTGAACGTGCTGCACGTGCCGGCCAACCGCCCGGTGCGCCTGCTCATCACGTCCCGCGACGTCATCCACTCCTTCTACGTCCCGTCCTTCCGCATCAAGATGGACGCGCTGCCGGGCCGCTACACGCAGGCCTGGTTCGAGGCGACGAAGCCCGGCACGTACCAGGTGCTCTGCACCGAGTACTGCGGCCTGTCGCACTCGAAGATGCTGGCCGAGGTCGTCGTGCTCGCGCCGGAGGACTACGAGAACTGGCTGCAGGAGCAGCAGCGTGGCCGCCTGCAGGACCGGCAGGACGCGCTGGCGGACACGTCGCTCGTGCCGCCCGCCGCCCGCATGGCCGAGCAGGGCCAGAAGCTGGTGGGCACGCAGGGCTGCCTCAAGTGCCACTCGGTGGACGGCTCGAAGCACATCGGCCCCACCTTCCTGGGTCTGTACGAGCGCACCGAGAAGCTCGAGGACGGCCAGAACATCCGCGTGGATGAGGCCTACATCACCCAGTCGATGATGGACCCGGGCGCGCACATCGTCGCCGGCTACCAGAACGTGATGCCGACCTACCAGGGCAAGCTGCAGGGCCCCGAGTCGGCCGCCATCGTCGAGTACATCAAGACGCTGCGCACCGCGAACGTGCGCGAGACCGCTTCCGAGGGCCCCGCCTATGACCCCATCCAGTAGCATCGCCGCGCCCGGGGCCGCCGTCCCCGGCCATGAGGCGCACGACGACCACGGCCACCACCCGAGCTACCTGACGGACGGCACCACGGTGAAGTCGTGGCTGCTGACGGTGGACCACAAGCGCATCGGCATCATGTACATGGCCTGGGTGCTGCTGTTCTTCCTGGTGGGCGGCATCTTCGCGCTGCTCATCCGGATCGAACTGCTGACGCCCGGTCCGACCATCATGGACGCGATGACGTACAACCGCGTCTTCACGCTGCATGGCATCGTCATGATCTTCCTGTTCATGATCCCTGCCATCCCGGCCATCTTCGGCAACTTCATGCTGCCGCTGATGCTGGGCGCCAAGGACGTGGCGTTCCCCCGCCTGAACCTGCTGTCGCTCTACGTGTACCTGGCCGGCGCGGGCTTCGCGCTCTGGGGCATGCTCAACGGCGGCCTGGACACCGGCTGGACGTTCTACACGCCGTACAGCGCGCACACGACGACCACGGTGGCGCCGGTCCTCTTCGGCGCGTTCATCATCGGGTTCAGCTCCATCCTCACGGGCATGAACTTCATCGTCACTGCGCACACCATGCGCGCGCCGGGCATCACCTGGTTCAAGATGCCCCTGATGGTGTGGGCGCTCTACGCCACCAGCTGCATCCAGGTGCTGGCGACGCCGGTGATTGGCCTGCTGCTCCTGCTGGTGACGGCGGAGAACCTGTTCAGCCTGGGCATGTTCGACGTGGCCCGCGGCGGTGACCCGGTGCTCTTCCAGCACCTGTTCTGGTTCTACAGCCACCCGGCCGTGTACATCATGGTGCTGCCGGCGTTCGGCGTGATGAGCGAGGTCGTCTCCACGTTCAGCCGCAAGAACATCTTCGGCTACCGCGCGGTGGCGTACTCGAGCGTGGGCATCGCGTTCGTGGGCTTCTTCGCCTGGGGCCACCACATGTTCGTGTCCGGCCAGTCGACCTTCAACGCCGGCGTGTTCGGCGTGCTGTCCATGCTGGTGGGCGTCTTCACCGCCATCAAGGTCTTCAACTGGGTGGGCACCGTCTACAAGGGCGCCGTGGAGTTCAGCACCCCGTTCGCCTACTTCTGCGGCTTCCTGTTCTTCACCGTGTTCGGTGGCATGACGGGCATCGCGGTGGCGACGGTGTCCCTGGACGTGGCGTGGCACGACACCTACTTCGTCGTGGCGCACTTCCACTTCATCATGGTGGGCGCGACGATCATGGCCTTCCTGGCCGCGCTGCACTACTGGTTCCCGAAGATGTTCGGGAAGATGTACCACGAGGGGTGGGGCCTGGTTTCCGCGGCGCTCATCATCCTGGGCTTCAACGCGACGTTCATCCCCCAGTTCCTCGTGGGCAACGCGGGCATGCCGCGCCGCTACTACGAGTACCCGGAGCGCTTCCAGGCGCTGAACGTGGCGTCCACGGCCGGTGCGTCGCTGCTCGCCTTCGGCTTCATCATCATCGCCATCTACCTGACCTACGCGCTCATCTACGGCGAGCGCGTGGACAACCCGTGGAACAGCAAGGGCTACGAGTGGCTGACCATGTCCCCTCCGCCCACGCACAACTTCATCGGGCCCCAGCCGACGTATCCCGAGGAGCCGCACTTCTACGTGGATCCGAAGAAGGCCGAGGGCGAGGTGTCGGATGTCTAGCGCTCACGTGACGCCGGGCTCCGTGCCCGGTCCCAAGCTGGCTGCCCACTTCGCGTCGCTGGAGGTCCAGAAGCACGCGGCGCGGTTGGGCATGTGGCTGTTCCTCGCCACGGAAATCCTGCTCTTCGCGGGTCTGTTCGCGTGCTACGCGGCCTACCGCTTCCTGTTCCCGGAAGCGTGGGCGGCCTCCAGCCGCAGCCTGGACCTGACGATGGGCACCATCAACACGGTGGTGCTCATCACCTCCTCGTTCACCGCCGCCATGGCGGTGCACTACGCCAAGGAGGGCAAGAACAAGATGGTGGGGCACATGAACGTGCTCACCCTCCTGATGGCGATGGGATTCCTCGTCATCAAGTTCTTCGAGTACAAGCACAAGTTCCACATCGGGACGCTGCCGGGCCGCTACTACTTCTACGAAGGCATCCAGCTGCCGGGCGCGCCGATGTACTTCTCCGTGTACTTCGCCTCCACGGCGCTGCACGCCCTGCACGTCGTCATCGGCATGACGGTGCTGGCGTTCGCCACGGTGCGCGCGTACCGCGTCGGGGACTTCAGCGCGAACAACTACACGCAGGTCGAGCTGGGCTCCATGTACTGGCACCTCGTCGACCTGGTGTGGATCTTCCTCTTCCCGATGCTGTACCTGGTCTGAGGGTTTAAGACATGGCCATCGCCAACGAATCGCGTCAGGAAGAGCACAACATGCAGGAGCACCACGGCGCCGGGCGCTACGTGGTCATCTGGATTGCCCTGCTGGTGCTCACGCTCGTCACGGTCTTCACCGGCCGCATGCATCTGCCGGACTTCGGTCTGGTGCTGGCGCTCATCATCGCCAGCGTGAAGGGCACGCTGGTGGCGCTGTACTTCATGCACCTGTCGGAGCACCAGGGCGCCAACCGCCTGGTGTTCGCGGTGTCCATCCTGTTCGTGGTGCTGCTCATCGGCTTCTCGCTGATGGACATCGGCACCCGCTTCCGTCTGGCCAACCCGCCGGGGTCGCAGTACAGCGACCTGCAGGCGGTGGACATCGGCGCGAACCCGACGGAAGGCCGCACGGGTGGGCACCAGCAGCTGCAGAAGCAGACCCACGAGAAGCACGAGTAGTCCGCAGCGTCTCTCGCAGGTCCCCTTGAAGCACGAACGCGGCGCCCGGGATTGCTCCCTGGCGCCGCGTCGCTTTTGGCGGGCCGCCGTCTCCGGCGCCTTGGGACTACAGGGCGACGGTCAGGTTGAAGGAGAGCGCCGTGTCCGTGGACACCTTGCCCGGGGGCGGAGCGCTGTCGGCCTTCACCTGGAAGCCCACGCCCAGGGCCAGGGCGTCCGTGAGGCTGGCCATCACCTGCGTCTGGCTGCTGAAGAGGATGCGCGAGTCGGAGATGACGCTGACCAGGATCTCCGCCTCCTCCTGGAAGGTGATGTCCTTGGAGATGCCGTAGCGGAACAGGGCACCGAAGCGCGGACCGCCCAGGTCCACGTCCGGCAGGTCCACGCGATCCGGGTAGTACTGGAAGCGCGTCTCGCGGGCGTAGCGGAAGGCGAAGTCGGTGCGCAGGACGGAGTCGCGCGTGCCCAGCTTCTCGTCCTTCTTGGTGTCGAACCAGAGGATGCTGGCGCCGGCTTCACCGTAGGGCCGCGACTCCACGCTCTTGATGTGGTCCGTGTCCACGCCGGCCAGCAGGTAGCCGCTGAGCTGCTCCGTGAAGCGGCGGTCCCCACGCAGCTCGAAGCCGGCGTTGAGGGCCACCACCTGGGACAGGGACTCCACCTCGCCCTCCACCTCGGGCGGGCGGCTGCGGCCGTACGCGCCGTAGGCCTTGATGGAGTAGATCCACTTCTCCGTCTTGCGCAGCGCGCTGCCCAGGCCGCTCACGGTCAGCGTGGACGCGTTGCCGGTGATGGAGATGAGGCTCAGGCCCACGCTGACGTCCCAGGAGCTGGGCTTCGCGGGGGCGGCGGCCGCCGCTGCGGCCTCGGGAGTGGGCGGCGG
>NZ_RAWL01000516.1:0-5589 GCF_003668885.1 Corallococcus sp. AB049A
GCGCACCACCGCGCCGGATCCGTCGCGCGCGCCCGCGCTCCGGGCGCCCAAGTCCCTGCGGGGTGGCGCCGCCGCCGATGAGGCCGCGGGAGATGCCGGTGCCCGGCGCGACTTCATGGCGGAGCGCGCCGCCCGTCGCGCGGGTGCGGCGTCCAGCCGTGACGCGGGACCGGGCGCGGCCCCCGGTGGACGTCCGCGTCCGGCGCCGGGCGAGGAGCGGGGCTCGTCGGTGGGGCCCGCGCCACGTCCCTCCATGGCCTCGCGGGAAGGGGATGCGAACGGCTCCCAGATGCGCCGCATGCCGGTGGAGCGCGAGCGCGGGCCCGCGCCCCGTCCCTCCATGGGGGCGCCGCCGGATGCGGAGGCGGGCGGCTCGCAGATCCGCCGGATGCCGGTGGAGCGGGGCCCTGCGCCCCGAGCGTCCATGGCGGCCCCGGAGGGGGACGCGAACGGCTCCCAGATGCGCCGCATGCCGGTGGAGCGGGGCTCGTCGGTGGGGCCCGCGCCCCGCGCGTCCACCGGGGGCGTGCCCAGCCGCCGTGATCCGGATGCCCCCCGTCCTTCTCGTCCCGCCCGGCCGGATCCGGAAGGGGCCCGCATCGGCCCGCCGCCCTCGCGCCTGGGGGCTCGCGGTGCGTCACGTCCACCGGAGCCGGACGCGCCGGAAGGCCGCTCCGTCCGGGCCGAGCGCCCCTCGCGGCCTCCCGCCGACGCGGAGGAGCGCGCTCCCCGGCGTCCAGAGCCCTCCGGCGAGTCCACGGACGGGGCCCGGGTGCTGCGCTCGCGCACCGGCGCCCGTCCCGCGGTGCGCCCCGAACCGGAGGGCGGACCGGAGCGTCCCCCGCGCGTGCTCTCCAGCCAGGCTTCCTCCTCCCGGTCCTCGGAGGGGACCCAGGTGGGCCGCCGGCGCCCGGCTCCCGGCGACCGGCCGGGCCCGGATGACGCGGGCGGCCCTGGAGGGCGTGGACCGCGCGGCGGAACGCGCTAGCATCCGGTCTCCAAGGAGTGGCCCATGGCGATCGGCAAGGTAATCAAGGGGGATGGGTTGGCGGAGTCGTCCGTGGCCGTCGCCTCGTCGGAGCGACCGGCGCTGCGTCCGCCTCGCGCGGGCGTGATGAACGCCGAGGTCTTCGAGGCGCGCCAGGGCGCCCAGGGCATCATCGAGGAGGCCCAGCGCGAGCGTGAGCGCATCCTCGCCGAGGCCCAGCGCGAGAAGGAGGAGCTCTTCGCCAAGGCGAAGGACCTGGGCCGTCAGGAGGGCATCGCCCAGGCCACGGAGCTGCTCCTGCGCGCGAAGATGCAGGCCGGCGAGATGCTCCAGTCCCAGGAGCAGGACATCATCGCGCTGGCGCTGAAGATGGCGGAGAAGATCCTCGGCCGCGACCTGGAGCGCGAGCCGGAGCTGCTGGTGGACATGTGCGCCGCGGCCATCGACAACCTGCGCAACGCGCGCGCCATGGTGCTGCGCGTGCACCCGAAGACGGCGGCGGTGCTGCGCGCCAAGCGCCCCGTGCTGATGGAGCTCATCGGCCGCACGGTGGACCTGGCCATCAAGGAGGACCCGGAGGTCGCTCCCGTGGGCTGCATCGTGCAGACGGAGTACGGCACGGTGGACGCGCAGCTGCCCACCCAGCTGGAGATGCTCCAGAACCTCCTGCAGCCGGACACCGCGCGCAAGCCCGGCCCTCCCTGAGCCCTTCCGGAATCCGCCATGGCCATCGACCTTTCGCGCTACTACGATCTCATCAAGGAAGCGTCCCTCGTCCGGGTGCGCGGCCGCGTGACCGAAATGACGGGCCTCGTCATCAAGGCGAGCGTGCCCAACGTGCGCATCGGCGAGGTGGTGCTCGTCAAGAGCCGCCAGCGCGGCCTGATGAAGTCGGAGGTCGTGGGCTTCGTGGGCGACGAGGTCATGCTCATGCCCCTGGGCGAGCTGTACGGCATCGGTCCGGACAGCGAGTGCATCCCCACGGGCCGCCCGCTCACCATCAAGTGCGGTGACGCGCTCCTGGGCCGCGTGCTCAGCGGCATCGGCGAGCCCATGGACGGCAGGCCGCTGGAAGGGGAGGGCCTGATCGACTGGCCCGTGGACCGCGACTGCCCGGACCCCTTCACGCGCCAGCGCATCGAGCGGCCGCTGCCCCTGGGAGTCCGCTGCATCGACGGGCTGCTCACCGTGGGCGAGGGCCAGCGCGTGGGCCTCTTCGCGGGCTCCGGCGTCGGCAAGTCCACGCTGATGGGCCAGATTGCCCGCAACACGCAGGCCGACCTGAGCGTCGTGGCGCTCATCGGCGAGCGTGGTCGCGAGGTTCGCGAGTTCATCGAGGACGCCATGGGCGAGGAGGGCATGAAGCGCGCCGTGCTGGTGTGCGCCACGTCCGACCAGCCCGCCCTCGTGCGTCTGCGCGCCGCGTACGTCGCCACGGCCATCGCGGAGTACTTCCGTGAGCGCGGCGGCAACGTGCTGTTCATGCTCGACACGGTGACGCGTCTGGCGCGCTCCCAGCGCGACATCGGCCTCGCCATCGGCGAGCCCCCGGCGCGTCAGGGCTACCCGCCCAGCGTCTTCTCCATGCTGCCGCGCATCCTGGAGCGCACGGGCAACTCGGCGAAGGGCAAGTGCACCGCCATCTACACCTGTCTCGTGGCCGGCGGTGACATGGAGGACCCCATCGCCGACGAAGTCCGAGGTATTCTCGACGGCCACTTCATCCTCAACCGTGAGCTGGGCGCGCGAAACCAGTGGCCCGCCATGGACGTGCTCCAGAGCCTCAGCCGTGTGATGAGCGGCATCGTCAGCAAGGAGCACAAGAAGGCCGCCGGCAAGCTGCGCGAGACGCTCGCCACCTACGAGAAGCAGCGCGACCTCATCCTGCTGGGCGCCTACCAGGCCGGCGCGGACCCCCGGACGGACTACGCCATCGAGAAGTACGACGCCATCATCGACTTCCTCAAGCAGGACACCCACTCCAACTCTCCGTACGAGGAGACCGTGGAGCAGCTCATCAACCTGTTCGCGGACTGACGCGGGCCGCCTTCCGGCCAGCCTGCATGGACGGGGCGGTTTTTGGGTAGGATGCCCCCACCATGCCCCCGTACCGGTTGCAGTCCCTGCTGGACATGCGTGAGAAGGCGAAGGAGGAGGCCGAGCAGGCCTTCTCCGACGCCGTCAAGGCGCTGGCGAAGGAAGAGGCCGAGCAGAAGCGCCTGGAGGCGGAGCTGGAGCGCCGCCGCAAGGAGCGCAAGGCCAAGGTCCAGGAGTACTTCCAGCAGATCATGGCCAAGGGCGCCGGCATCAACGGCATGAACATGATGGCCCGCTTCGAGGAGCGCCTGAAGGACGACGAGGCGCAGGTCGCCCTCCAGATCGAGCACCAGAAGGAGGTCGTCCGGACGGCGGGCCGCCTGGTGGAGCAGCGCCGCATGTTGATGGCGGAGGCGGCCAAGGAGCTCAAGGCCATCGAGAAGAACAAGGAGAAGTTCGTCAAGCAGGTGAAAAAGGAGCGCCAGGACCGGGAGGAGCTGCAGCAGGAGGAGATCGGCAGCGCCTTGTTCCTGGCCCGGCAGCGCAAGTAACCTCCCGCCGCCTTCCGCTGAGTCTGGAGAGACGCCATGAGCCGAGTTGATGACGATCGCGATGCCGCGCGCTTGGCGGAGCGGATGATCCAGGAGCGCAAGCTCGCGGAGGCGAAGACCCAGAAGCGCCTGCAGGGCGAGTCCGTCTTCTCCAAGCTGGTCCAGCAGGGCCAGGCCGAGCAGGCCCTGCCGAAGCAGGCGCAGGAGCTGAAGCAGCCCCTGGGCAAGCAGGTCCTGGCGCGCCTGGCTCAGGGCCAGGGCAAGACCTTCGACGAGAAGCTGGCCCAGAAGGAGACCGCCTTCGCGAAGCCCGGCGAGTCCACCGGGAGCGCCCAGCAGTCCCAGCGCAACGCCGAGTCGCAGGGCGCCTCCCGTGGCGGAGAGGCCCGCAAGACGGAGGTCGTGGAGGAGAAGCGCTCCACGGACGTCCGCGAGAGCGACATGAACAAGGCCGAAGGCCAGGCCAGCCGCTTGAGCCAGGAGAAGGGCGAGCTGAAGATCGACGTCAACGCCGGCGGCGGCAAGGGCGCGGGCGGCGGGGCCAGCAACAAGGACAAGGACGACAAGGGCGGGCAGATGGCCGCCGCGGGCTTCCGCTTCAACCCCGCGCTGATGGCGCCGGTGCCGGTGGCCAAGCCCAAGGACACGGCGGGCTCCGAGCGGCTGCGCGCCATGGCGAACGAGATCGCCCAGAAGATCGTCGAGCGCGTGCGCGTGGGCACCAACGCCGCGGGCAACGCGGAGTTCCAGATCGAGCTGCGCGGCGACGTGCTCAACGGCCTGTCCATCAAGGTCAGCGCGAAGAACGGGAAGATCTCCGCCACCTTCAGCGGCAGCGACCGCGACACCTTGAAGATGCTGGAAGAGCAGAGCGACGGCCTGCGCAGCGCCCTGGGCGGCCGGGGACTGGCGCTTGAAAATCTGAGGTTCGAGGCCAAGACATGAGCCTGGAGCCGGACGACGAGCCCGGAGTCTTCGAACGCACCATGCTGGTCGACACCCGGAAGCTGGGACCCCCGAAGCCCGCGCAGGCTCCGAAGCAGGCTCCGGCGCCGGCCCCGGCTCCCGTGGCGGCGTCGCCGTGGCGGCCGTTCATGTTCACGAACCTGGAGAAGGTGTCGCGCACGCAGGGCCAGCTGGCGGAGCGGCTGCGCTGGCTGACGCCGAACGCGGGCACCCTGGAGACGGTCTGCGCGCGCCTCAAGGCGCTGTTCGACGTGGACGTGCGCCTGTCGGTGGAGTCCGCCCAGGCGCGCCCCATGACGGAGCTGCGCCGCTTCCTGGGGGACCCGTCCTTCCTGGCGGTGCTGGCCCCCGGCGCGCTCAAGGGCCGGGTCATCCTCGAAATCGAGCTGTCGCTGGCGCACTCGGCGGTGGACCTGCTGCTGGGCGGCGCCGGTGAGACGGTGGGCCTGCGGCCCCTGACGGACATCGAGGAGGGCGTGATGGGCTACGTCGTCCTGGAGGCCCTGAAGGAGCTGGTGCCCGGACTCCAGCCGGGCGTCCCCCGGCCCCGGCTGGACGGCGTGGCGCGCGGCGTGGACGAGGTCTCCGCCCGCCTGGGCGAGGACGGCCCGATGCTGGCGGTGCACCTGAACGCGGTGCTGGGCTCGCACCGCGGCATCGTGCGGCTGGTGGTGCCGTCGGCGGTGCTGGAGGCGGCCGAGCCCGCGGTGGAGAGCGCCCAGCGGCGCGACCACCGCCGGCAGGACATGAAGGCCAACGGGCGGCGCCTGTCCGCGCTGCGAGACTGGCTGCGCGCGGAGATTGGCGTGGCGGAGCTGTCCGCCCGGGACCTGGCGTCCCTGCGCATCAAGGACGTGCTGCTTCTGGACCTGCTGTCGGCGCGGCCGGACCGGGGCGATCCGGGCACGGCGCAGCTGCGGCTGGGCCTGGGCCGCACCGGCCACTTCGCGGCGGACGTGTTCGTGGAGAACGGCCGCTACCGGGCGCGCATCACGGACGTCATCCCCGGCGAGCCGGGCAATCCCCAGGGCTGTCTCTTATTCACAT
>NZ_RAWL01000517.1:0-5543 GCF_003668885.1 Corallococcus sp. AB049A
GGGCTTGAGCGCGGGCAGCGACAGGGCGTCGGTGAGCAGCGGGCGGAGGGCTTCGGGGTCGGGGAGGCGGGTGTCGTCCACGGAAGGGCCAGCGTGGCGTGGCGCGCGCGTGGTGGCTACCGGGATGTGCGGCGACGGTGCGCCAGCGTGCATTCCCCTCCTGGACGGCGGGGGATGGCCTGCTGCTACGGTCCGTGACACATGCACTTTCGTACCGTCCGTGGGTGGTGTCTGGGGCTCCTGCTGACCGTGTCCGCGACCCGGGCCTCCGCCGCGGAGCCGCCGTCGCAGGGCGTGGTCCTCGCCGCCGAGCCGCGGACCTTCGCGGAGGCGAAGGCGCTGCCTCCCAAGCTCACGGAGTCCGCTGCCTGCGACCTGGGTCTGGGCAAAACCCCCGACCTCATTGTCTCCCAGACCGTGGACGTGACGCAGGCCCTCCCGGACTTCTGCCGGCCCGCCGAGGCGGTCATCACCCAGAAGCTGTCCCTGCCAGACGGCTCGCACGTCGAGCGCCGCTTTCGCGTCGTGGATGACGCTCCGGGCACCCAGCTGCCACCGCCTCCTCCGCGCCCTCGCATCCGCGTCCGCTGCGATGCGCGGCGGTTGGAGCTGTCCGTGGAAGGCGTGCCCGAGTCCCCCTCGTTGACGCTGGAGCCCATTGGCATCGGCGTCACCTCCGGCTCGGTGAAGTTCCGGGTGTCCCGTGACAGCGAAGCCCGCTTCCTGCCCCTCCTGGCCCGCGACGACGCCGGGGCGCGCAGGGCGCTGGAGGAATGGGACTTCCTGGTGGGCAAGGGCGTCCCCTCCCGCATGTACGTTCGCGACGCGAACCTGCCGGAGGCGGACAGCGTCGCGGGGCTGGCCGTCGCGCTCGAGCGCGCCCGGAACCGCGCCACCCTGGCCGCGGGCGAAGACGTGGAGCAGTACAGCCCTCGGGATGTCCTGGCTCCGGACCTGGAGGGAGACCGGCCGCCGTTGAAGACAGGCGCTCCCGAAACCATCGGCGAGGTCCAGCCGTCCGAGTCGGACTCGGACCTGTTCTGGCGCCAGGGACGGCTGTGCGTGGTGCAGCAGGACACCGGCAAGCGGATGCGCTGCTACGACCCCATGGCGCGGCGCTGGGGCAAGGCCGTCCCCGTGGACCGGGGTGACGGGAGCCTTCGCATGGGGCGCTGCGGCGTTCCCCTGGGGACCCGGAACGTCCGTCCTCCTGGAGGGTTCCCGCCTGAATTGCGTTTGTCTTCCCGGGCCGTCCTGTTCTGGACCGGCGGGGTCCACGGGGCGCAGGTCATGGAGGTCCCTGATGGGGATGGCCCACCGCGCCTGCGCGCGCCGGAAGCGGAGGAACTGAAGAAGGCGATGCTCGCGTCCACCGGCTCGCGGCTCTTTGGCGAAGGCCGCTTCATCCTGGACGAGGACCGCAAGCAGTTCTGCTCCGTGCGCAAGCCCCTGGGGTGCTGGTCCCTGCGATGGGGCGGTCAGGAGGATGAGGGCGCCAATCAGTTGTCGGAGGCCCGCGTATCTCCGGATGGCCGGTGGATCGCCTACCTTCGCGACGCTCCTCCGAGCAAGGTGGACTCGGATGAACGGACGCTGAGCCTGGTCGTGCGCTCTCTTGAGCTGGGGCCGTACGTCGCGCCTCGGGTGCTCGCTTCGACGGAAGCGCCGCTCGCGCGGACGGACGTGGTGATGCCGAAGCCGGTCTGGGACGGGCCCGCGCTGAAGTGGGACGACAACGACCGCCTCGACCGGGCGCGGATCTCCTGCGACCTGGGCCAGGACCCACGCATTCCTTTCGAAATGGAGACGCAGCGCATCGTCTCGCCGTACGACCCCCTCAGCCCCGCGGACAACTGTCACGGCGGCTGGGTGAAGCTGCGTCAGGAGTTGACCGCACCCGGGAACCTGAAGTTCGTGCGCTACGCCACCGCCATCGCCGGGGACAGCCGGTCGTTGGAAGGCGAGGTGGAAGGCGACGTGAAGATGCGCTGCCAGCCGGGCCGCATGTCGCTGTGGGTCGATGGTGTGCCCGACTTCCCGGCGTTGACGCTGACCGCGAACATGGGCGCGTTCGGCGCGGTGCGCTGGGCCCTGGCGCAGGAGACCGAAGCCCGGCTCCAGGCACTGCTCGCCCGCGACGACGCGTCTGCTCGCGAGGCCCTGGAGGCCTTCGCGCGGCTGGTGAAGTGGAATGAGGACTCGCGCGAGGTCTCGTACGGGAAGACGCCGAATGAGGACGGGCGCATCTCCCGCATGGGTTGTGTCTCCACGGCGCTGGAGGCCATCGCCGCCCGGCGGGCGCTCGCGGACGGGGTCCATCCGGAGCTGCACGGCTCGCTGAAGACAGACGGCGCCTGCGCCGAGCGCTACGGCATGCGTGCCCTCCAGCAGCGGCTCCATGCGGCCACGCTTCCGCTGCCGCTGCGTGTCGGGGAGATGAAGGGCAGGGCGGAGGTCATCGGCCGGGTGGAGTCCGTTCCCAGCATCCCTCCCGAGCGCGGGCCTCAGGTGTATTGGAGGGATGGCACCCTGTGCCAGGTCCAGCCGGATGGCGCACAGGTGCGCTGCTACGACCCGGCGGCGCGCAAGTGGGGCCCCCTGGTCAACAAGCAGGACCGCCCGTTCCCGCGAGAGGAACTGCTCCAGAAGTCCGAGTATCACCCGGGCGCGTGCTACCCGATGGGAGGCCGCTCCGTTCCCGTGTCGGAACAGCTGCGGGACGTCCTGCCGTTGTCGCCGAGGGCCTCGCTGTTCGCGGACACTTCGCCCGGCGAGCTGGCTCCGGAGTTCAAGGTCCTCGAAGTCCCCGGGGACGCGGGCCCCGTGCGCACGCGTGCCCCCACCGCGGAGGAGCTGGTGCTCGCGGCGCGCGCCGGCGGAGGATCCGCCTTGCTGGAGGGCAGGTTCCTGCTGCACGCCCCGAAGAACGAACGCTCACCGTGGCTGTGCACGGCGGTGCGCCCGTGGAGGTGCTGGAGTCTGGACCTGGAGTCCGAGGCCTACGCCGTGTTCGCGGCCATGGCGTCGCCCGATGGCCGCTGGCTGTCCTACGTGCGGGTTGCCCGGCAGAAGCCATACATCGAGGAGCTCATGCTGCTGCCGCTGCCGCCCATCCCTTGAGAGCCTCAGCTCGCGACGGCCTCGGCGGCCTGGGGAAGCTGGTCCGCGTCCCCGAAGGTCTTCCACAGCCAGGTGTTCACGTCGAAGCGCGGGTCGCCCAGCTGGCGCCCCAGGTCCATGCCGTCCCAGGCCAGGCGCTGATCCTCCGGAGGCCCCATGTCGCTGAGCGTGCCCGTCAGCTTGTTGAATTGTTCCTCGGGGAAGCTCTCGTTGGAGGCGCCGAACATCGCGTAGAAGGCCAGGTGGTGGGTCGGGTCCTCGTCGAGGTGGCCGGTGCGAAAGCCGGTGGGCGGGAGCGGGTGCGGGTGGTTGAGGTTCCAGCGCTGCTCCCGTTCCGACGTCAGGCCATCCAGGCCGGAGTCCGTGCCCGCGAACAAGAGGCCCAGGTCGCGCCCGGCCTCCGCGCCATGGATGCGCGTGATGGAGCCGTCGCCGGTGGTGAGCAGCCAGCGGACGCGCTGGGCCGCGTGGGAGAACAGCTCCAGGGTGAGCCGTCCTTCGCGGCGCTCCTCCTGGGCCCGCTCCCGGAGGAAGTCGCGCCGCAGGTGGGCATGTTGCCGGAAGAACTCGCGCACCGCCGCCACCCGCCGCGCCGCGACGGCGGTCAGCCAATGTCCCCGGGCATCCATGAAGGCCACGGCCTCCACCTGGATGGCACTGTCGGAAAGTGGCGGCGGAGGATCAGGACGGTGCGCCATGAAGGTTCTCCCGGGGAAAGAGACACCGGAAAGGTCGGAACGCTTCACGGGGCCGGGAGTGGGGACTCCCCCACGCTTGTCTGCCATTGCGCATCACGGGGGCAAACCGTGCGCCCATGCGCATTGACCCGGGCCGCCCGGGTGTCAGGCGGCGTCCGGTGATGTGGGGCCTCCCCCTTCCGCACCGGGGAGCACGGACTTCAGGGCCTTGAGCAGCCCGACGGCCGTGACGGGCTTCTGCAGGAACGAGCCGACCGGGTGGTCCGCCAGCGCCTTGCGGCTGGCGCTCGTCATGACCACCACCGGCAGCTCGCGCAGGTGCTCCTGGTTCCGCATCCGCGTGAGCAGGCCGCGGCCGTCCAGGAGCGGCAGCATCAGGTCCAGGAGCAGCACGTCGGGCGTGCCGGCCTCCAGCTCCCGCAGGGCCTCCAGTCCGTTGCGGGCCACCTGCACCTCGAAGCCGGCGTCCTGCAACACGTCCCGGATGGCGTCCGCCAGGGTCTCCTCGTCCTCCACCACGAGGATGCGTGACATCACCCGTCCTCCCCGGCCCGGCCAGGCCCGCCGGATGTCAGCCTGATTCCCGTGGAGGCCCTGGACCCCTGGACGCGGGCATGGGGCTGCCCGGTGAGCACGGCCTCCAGCGCCACGTACGACTCCCCGACGCGCGGGCCCTCGTTCGTGATGCGCAGCTCGCGCAGGAACGGGTCGTTGGCGCTGTCGCGCATCTTCAGCACCGTGATGAGCCGGTGCAGCTCGCCGTGCAGCTCGAAGAAGCGCAGGAAGACCACGTTGTCACAGATGGCGTCGATGCCCCGGATGGGCGAGTGCAGCTCCGGGCCGAACATGTCGTTCGTCTGCTGGGTGATGAGCAGGGTGACGTCCCGCTCGCGCAGCGCGTTGATGAGCGCGGTGATGAAGCGCGTGGTGCGCTCCGGGTCGATGGCCTCCTTGGCGAAGGGCTCCAGGCCATCCAGCACCAGCCGCCTCACGCCCTGCTCCTTCACCAGCAGTATCAGCTCCTGGGCCATCGCATCGGGCAGCGTCTCCACCGGCGCGCGCGCCTCCAGCCGCAAGAGCCCCTGGCGCTGCAGCGGCTCCAGCTCCAGACCGACGTTCTGGCACTTGAGCGTGAGCTGCGCGCCGCTCTCCGCGAAGCCGAAGTAGAGCCCCGGCTCTCCCTTCTTCGCCCCTTCCTCCAGGAACGACATGCCGATGATGGTCTTGCCGCTGCCCGGGCTGCCCATGATGAGCGTGGAGGACCGGGTGACGAGCCCCCCGGAACACATGGCGTCCAGCCCCTCGATGCCCCAGCGGCTGCGGTCGCGCGGGTCCGCCAGCTTGCGGGGCGTCTCGCGCATCACCGCCTCGAAGCGCGGGTAGATGCTCACGCCCTTCTCGTCGATGAGGAAGGTGTGCCGGCCCGGGATGTTGTTGCTGCCACGGAACTTGGTGACCTCGATGCCGCGCGTGGCCTTGAGCCCGATGAGGTCCGCGCTCAGGGCCACGACGCCGTCGACGACGCCGAACTCGGGGCCCGTGCCCTTCTGCGTCTCCGTGTTCAGCAGCAGCGTCGTGCAGTCCAGGGCGGCCAGCCGCACGTTGAGCGCCTGGAGCAGCTCGCGCAGGTCCTCGTCTGGCCGCAGCCGCTCCTTGAGGACCATGAGGCCGTCCACGCTGAGCAACCTGGCGCCACGCTCCCGGACCGTGCGGACCAGCATGTCC
>NZ_RAWL01000518.1:0-5515 GCF_003668885.1 Corallococcus sp. AB049A
CCACCCTTCCCCACCGCGCCCACGGTCCTCGCCGTCAGCGGCCGCGCCAGCTTCGAGATCGTGCAGAAGGCCGCCCGCGCCCGCATCCCCGTCGTGGTCAGCGTGTCCGCCGCCAGCTCCCTGGCCATCGACCTGGCGCTGCGTGCTGGCGTGACGCTGGCCGCGTTCTCAAGGAACGGGCGCTGCAACGTCTACACGGCGACAGAACGTCTGGAGCCCCACCCTCAACCGCCGGGATTTCCTCAGGACCCACATCATGACGCGTCCCGGTAGAAGAGCAGGCCTCCAAACGTCAGACCGGCATCGTAGATGCAGTCGGCAGGCGCACCCGGTCGCTTGGAGCCCCAGGTGGGATCCAAAGGACCCACAAAAGCTCAATGTCCGGAGACATGGACTCACACCCGACGCCTGGGATGGGTGGCCAAGTTTTCACCTGTTGTCATGTCTTTCTTGCTGAGCAGTGGTTGCGCCGCGACGCACTATTTGGCAGTCTTGCATTTCCTCCTGGTTAAACTTTTCTAGCCTAGACGGTATCCTCTGCGAATCCTGAACAGTGAGCAGAGGGGGGTGGACACGATGAGCAGTGCGACTGCAAGCGCCGAGGTCAAGACTCCCGGAGTGACGGGAGTGGCGGCTTCGGCCGAGGTCACCGATCCGCCGCGCCTGGCGCCTGGCTTCGCGGCGAAGCTGAACCTCACCGTGGACGTGGCGCTGCTGGTGGCGGTGCTGATGGGGTCGGCGTGGATGCGCGGTGCGCTGACGTTCCCCATGAGCTGGGAGCTGCCCAGTATGGTGGTGACGGCGGTGCTGGTGTGGCTCATCACCGGCACGGCGCTGTGTCTGTATGACTCGCGCTTCGCCGAGCGCAGCAAGCTGGACCACGTGGCGCTGGTGTCCGTCACCACGCTGGCGGTGGTGACCATCCAGGCGGTGCTGGAGCTGGCGTTGCCGGCGGCGGCGCACGTGGGGCTGGCGCCGCTGCTCTTCATCTTCTGGCCGGTGGCGCTGATTCTGCGCCTGGGCGTCTTCCGCCAGGTGGCCTCGCAGGAGGCCCCCACGGAGGAGGTGCTCATCGTGGGCACCGGCGCCATGGGCCGCTACACGGGCGAGGACCTGCTCACGCGCGGCCGTCACAAGATCCTGGGCTACGTGCGCTTCCCGGAGGACCACGCGTCCGGTGACAGCCTGCCGGCGAGCGTGCTGGGGCCCGCGGACGAGTTGGAGCGCCTGCTGCGCACGCTGCCCGTGAGCGAGGTCTACATCGCGGGCAACACGCTCAAGCAGGGCGAGTCCATGCAGGCGGCCATCAAGCTGGCGGAGCGCTTCGGCGTGCCGTTCGCGCTGCCGGCGCACTCGTTCCGCCTGGACCGCGCCCGCCCGGTGGAGTCCCGCGCGGTGGCGGACGGCTACCTGCACTTCGCGGCCGTGGCGCCCAAGCCGCACCAGATGGCCATGAAGCGCCTGTTCGACATCGCGGTCTCCGCGGTGGCGCTGTGGGCGCTGCTGCCGCTGTTCGCGGTGGTGGCCGCGTGCATCAAGCTCACCTCGCGCGGCCCCATCTTCTTCAAGCAGCTGCGCACCGGTCAGCACGGCAAGCCGTTCTACATGCTGAAGTTCCGCTCCATGGTGGTGAACGCGGAGGAGCTCAAGGAGCGGCTGGCCGCGCAGAACGAGCAGACCGGCCCCGTCTTCAAGATGAAGAACGACCCGCGCATCACCGGCATCGGCCGGTTCATCCGCAAGTTCTCCATCGACGAGCTGCCCCAGTTCCTCAACGTGCTGCGCGGTGAGATGAGCATCGTGGGCCCGCGCCCGCCGGTGCCCAGCGAGGTGGCGAAGTACGAGACGTGGCAGCGCCGCCGCCTGTCCGTGCGCCCGGGCCTCACCTGCATCTGGCAGGTGTCCGGCCGCAACCAGATCTCCTTCGAGCAGTGGATGTACCTGGACATGCAGTACATCGACCACTGGAGCCTCACCGGCGACCTGCGGCTGCTCTTGCAGACGGTCCCGGTGGTCATCACCGGTCGCGGGGCAAGCTAGCAACCGCGTTGTGATTTCCGGGCCCGGCGTTGACGCGCCGGGCCCGTTCGTCTTTCCATGGGGCGGGCCTTCCTCCCCTGGTGTGCGCAGCAGCCGCTGAAGGCCCGCTTCATCCATGACCGTGAACAGCCCTCCTTCCCCCTCCGCTGAAGTCGACGACGGCGCCCGTGCGAACGAAGTGCGCGGCGCGGTGCGCAGCACCCTGCAGCTCGGTGGCTCGCTGATGGTGACGTACGCCATCGCGCTGGGCATCCGCGCGCTGATGCCGCGCTACCTGGGGCCGGAGGCGTTCGGCTACTTCAACTGGTCGGAGGCGTTCGCCGCCACGTTCTTCGTGGCCACCAACCTGGGCCTGGAGACGTACATCCGCAAGGAAGTGCCCGTCCGCCCGGAGCACGCGAGCGACTTCTTCGGCACCACCATGCTGCTGCGCCTGGCCATGACGCTGATCCTCATGGTGGCGCTGGCGCTGGTGCTCCACCACACCGGTGAGCCCCCGGAGGTGCAGCACCTGGTGCAGTGGTTCGCGGTGGCCCAGTCGCTCATGGTCATCAACGCGTCCATGGCCGCGCTGCTGCACTCCAAGGGCAAGGTCGCGGGCCTGTCCGTCTCCAACGTCATCACCAAGATTGTGTGGGGCGGCGGCCTGGCGCTGATGGCCGCGTTCGGCGTGAGCCTGCAGTGGCTGGCCGTGCCCATGGTGCTGTCGGAGGCGGTGAAGCTGCTCATCAGCTGGAAGCTGGCGAAGGAGCACCTGGGGCTGAAGTTCCGCATCGACCTTGGCGCGACGAAGAAGGTGATGAAGGCGTGCCTGCCGTTCTTCCTCACCGCGGCGGCGCTGGCGTGCAACGGGCGCACGGACATGTCGCTCTTGGGCAAGCTCGCGTCCAAGGAGGAGGTGGGCTGGTACGGCGGTGCGTTCAGCATCGCGGGGCTCACGTTCCTCATCTCGCCCATCTTCGGCTGGGTGCTGATGCCCATGATGTCGCGCGCGGCGGCCCGGTCTCCGCAGGAGCTGTCGCAGCTGACGCGCCGCTCGCTGGAGGGCGTGCTCGCTTTCACCGTGCCGGTGATGATGGCCATGGTGCTGGGCGCGGACCTGTGGGTGCGCCTGATGTGCGGCCCCGGCTTCGAGCCCGCGGCGCTGCCCCTGCGCGTGCTGTCCCCCATCTTCGTGATGGCCTACGTCACCATGGTCAGCAGCATCTGGCTCACCATGTCCAACAAGGAGTGGTGGGTGACGCTGGCGGCCACCATGGGCGCGGTGGTGAACCCCATCCTCAACCTGATGCTCATCCCGTGGCTGTACGGGCGCATGGGCCCGTCCGGCGGCGCCACCGCCACGGCGCTGTCCATGTTCCTCACGGAGGTCATCGTCACGGTCCTGTTCCTCAGCCGCATGGGAACGAATTCCTTCGACCGGCGTTCCCTCCTCATGGTGGCGAAGACGGCCGTGGTGTGCGTCGTGTGCGTGGTGCTGGACCGGGTGCTGGCCGGCGCGGGCGTGCAGGCGTGGCCCCGCCTGGGGCTGACCGCCGCCACGTACGTGGTGGGCGTGCTGGGCACCGGCGCCGTGCGTCCGGCGGAATTGCTCCAGGTGGTGCGCATGGCGAAGCAGCGCGGTGGTAATGATTCGCAGGTGGCCGTGCCGGCCGCCCCCGCCGCGTGAGGAGCCCCTAGCGTCATGCCGTCCCGCCCATCCCGATTCCGCGGTCCCGTCTCCCGCGCGCTCGCGTGCGCCGGACTGCTCCTGCTGGCCCCCGCGTGCAGCGGCCTGGGCAAGTACACCTGGGTGAACGACTACCAGGAGAAGCCCACCGAGTCGGACGCCGCCTACCGCATCGTCCCCGGCGACGTGCTCAACGTGAAGGTGTTTGGCCAGGAGGCGCTCACCACGCGCGCGAAGGTGCGCGAGGACGGCCACATCAGCCTCACCTTCCTGGACGACGTGGAGGCCGCGGGCCACTCGCCGGCGCTGCTGGCGCAGCAGATCCAGACGCGGCTCAAGGACTTCATCAAACACCCCGTCGTCACGGTGTCGCTGGAGGAGGCGCGCCCCATGTCCGTGACGATGCTGGGGGAGGTGGCCAACGTGGGCGCGCACGTGCTGGACCCGGGCGCCACGCTGCTCCAGGCGCTGGGCGCCGCGGGCAGCTTCACGGACTACGCCCACCGCGACCGCATCTTCGTGCTGCGCCGGGACGACCCACAGGCGGAGCAGCCCACGCGCATCCGCGTGCGCTACGAGGACATCATCCGCGGCGAGGGCCGCGCGGCCGCCTTCCGCCTGCGCCCCGGCGACGTGGTGGTGGTGGAATAACCGGATGCTGGACGCGGCCCTCGCGAGCCTGTGGCTGGAGGTGGCCTCGGCCTCCGTGACGTACGGCGCCGCGGCCCGCGTGGACACCCGCACGCGCTCCATGGACGCGCAGGCCACGGGTGAGGCTGTCGCCCCGGTGGCGGCGGACGTGGACATCGTCCCCACGCTGAGCCTCAAGTACGACGACGGCAGCGCGGTGACCGAGGTGCAGTACGCGCCGCGCATCTCCTTCCGCGAGGCCACCAGCAACCCGCGCACCGAGGTGCAGCACGTGGGGCGGCTGTTGAGCGACTGGCGCCCCTCGCGCGGGCTCACCCTGCACGGCACCCAGGAGTTCGTGCTGGGCCAGGTGAACCTCTTCACCAACCTGCCCCTGGGCGGGGGCCTGGATGACGACCCCGCGGTGGGCCCCGCACCAGGGGACACGCCGGCCACCCCCATCCAGCCGCTGCCGGAGGGCGTGGACACGGTGTTCTTCCTGTCCTCGCTGACGACGCTGGCGGCGGAGACGGTGTGGCTGGGCCCGGGCTGGCGGCTGTCCGGCAGCGCGGGCTTCTCCGCCAGCGGCGGCCTGGACGACACCGCGAAGGAGGCCGTGCCCTTCCAGTACGGGCCCCGACTGCAGCTGTCCCTGGGCAACTCCCCCGCGCCCCGGCACACCCTCGCCACCACGCTGGCCTTCACGGACTCGCGCTTCTCCACCGGCGCTCGCGCCAGCGTGACGACGTTCACCGGCGCCTGGACGCACCGGCTGGACCGGCGCACGGCCGTGGAGGCGGGGGTGGGCGTGGGCGTGGCGTACTCCGTGCGCGCGACGGAAGAAGGACCCGCGGAGGACCCCGGCGTCCCCGGGGCCACCCCGTCAGGTCACCGGCGGCTGACGACCCTTCAGGTCGCGGACGCGCCCGTGGCGGACCCGGCGCAGCGGCTGGAGCTGTTGCCGGACCTGACGCTGGCGGTGTCCCACCGGGTGCCGTCGCGGATGGCGGACTTCAACGGCCGGCTCGCCGCGCGGGTGACGCCCTTCGTGGACCGGCTGACGGGGCTCGTCTACCCGAGGGCCGACCTGACCTTGAACGGCACCTGGGCGCTGAGCCCGCGCTTCCGGTTCTCCGGGACGGGAGGCAGTGCTTTCGCGGTAGGCGGGGCGGAGGG
>NZ_RAWL01000519.1:0-5474 GCF_003668885.1 Corallococcus sp. AB049A
GAGGAGGCCCGGGAGCGCCGCGAGCAGGCCGTGGCGGCCCGTGAGTCGCGCGCCCGTCCCAGCCAGGGCAGCGCCGCCTCCGAGCCGCGCGAGAGCGGCGGGGGCTCGGTGTCGTCGCGCCGCAAGACGATGACGCTGATTGGCTTCCAGCAGCAGCCGGACAGCTCGCGCGTCTTCGTGCGCACCAACGAGCCCGTGCGCTACACGGTGGGCGGCTCCGGCAACCAGGTGGTGCTGGAGCTGGAGAACACGCGCGTGGTGGAGTCCAACAACACGCTGCCCCTGGACACGCACTTCTTCCCGTCGGCCGTGTCGCGGGTGGAGGCCTTCGCCGGGTCGGGCCAGACCGTGCGCGTCGTCATCCAGCTGAAGCAGGGGGTTCGCTATGAGACACGCCAGGAAGGCGGCCTCATCACCCTCGACTTCCCGCGCCCGGGCCGGTAGGACGGGACGGGCGCCGTTGCCGGCACGGCGCCCCCCGCCCACGCCTCCCGCATGACCTTCCTTGCCCCGGTCGTCCTGACGCTCTGGGTGTCGGCCCAGATTCCGCTGGCCACGCAGGTGGAGCTTCCCACCGGCGAGGTCGTGGAGCTGGCGGCCGACTACGTCGTCTACGAGAACGACGTCCTCACCGCCCGGGGCCACTGCGAGCTGCGCAGCGGCCCCAACGTCCTTCGCGCGGACGAAGTCACGTACAGCGAGGCCACGCAGGTGGCCACCGCCACCGGCAACGTGATGTTCGTGAGCGGCCTGATGGCCGCCATCGCGGACGACGTGCGCGTGGACCTGCGCTCCAACGAGGCCAACGTGAAGGGCGGCCTCTTCATGCAGAAGAAGGGCGTCACGCCTGAAGCGCTCCAGGCCGCCAAGACGCCGGACGAATTGCGCAAGCTGGGGGAGACGCCCGTCCTGATGAGCGGCACGCGCATCCGGCGCACCGGGGAGACGGCCTTCTCCGTGGATGGCCTGGCCTTCACTCCGTGCCAGTGCGGCCCCGGTGAGCCCAGCTGGCGCGTGGAGGCGAAGGAGGCCAACGTGAAGATGGGCGAGCGCGCCATCCTCACGTGGCCGGTGGTGTACGTGCGCTCGGTGCCGGTGTTCGCGCTGCCGTGGCTGTACCTGCCCCTGGCCGAGCGCCGCAGCGGCCTGCTGATTCCCCGCCCGTCCAACTCTGGCCTCAACGGCTTCGCGCTGGACGTGCCCGTCTTCGTCACGCTGGGGGAGAGCTACGACCTCACGTTCACCCCGGGCATCTACACGGGTGGCGGGGACGTCGTGAACGCCCACTTCACCTCCCGCGAGGGAGTCGAGATCCGGGAGCCGCGCCCCAACGGCGTGAAGGGACCGCGGCTGCTCACCGAGTTCCGCTACGTCCCCAGCGACCGTACGCGAGGCAGGGCCACGCTGGGCTTCCTCTATGACCTGCGTCCCCGCTTGAACCCCGTCTCCCTGGACTTCATGCGCGTCTACCGGGAGATCGATGCCGAGGGCAACCGCGACTACACCTCGGAGATCGTCGACGAGAAGCGGGGTCTGCGCGGCGAGGCGTCCTGGCAGCACACGCAGGAGCTGGGCGACGGCTGGCACGACCGCGTCGACGCGTACTTCGTGTCGGACGGCTACTACACGCGCGACCTCACCGCGGACCTGCTGGTGCAGAACTACAACTATCTGCGCAGCACCGCCGTCGTGTACCAGCGCCGCGACGACCGCTACCTGGGCCTGGACGTGTCGCTCCGCCAGGACCTGCGCTACCCGTTCCGCTTCTTCCAGACGAACACCATCCCCGCCGAGGCCACCAAGGAGAACGTCACCAAGGAGCCTCACGGTCCGACGACGTTCCAACGTCTGCCCGGCATCACCCTGGCCCTGCCCCAGCGGCCCCTCTTCGGTGGGCGCGTGATGGGGGGGATGCAGGTGGAGTACAGCCGGCTCGCGCCCCTGCGCAGCGGCGGCTTCGCCGATGACGGATCCGACGGTCTCTTCTCGCTCGCCGGCAAGTGGCGCCCCGAGGGCACACCGTTGGCGACCGTCGTCGATGATCTGCCCGTCGACGAACTGGAGGGCAACGGCCGTCTGGACCCCTCCGAACGCGAGGGGCGTGATCGCGTGTCGCTGGCCCCCCAGCTGTCCACGTCCTACGGGCTGGGCAACTGGGCCCGGCTGACGCCGTCCCTGGGGCTGCGCCAGGACGTGTCCGTGGGCGAGGTCTCCGGCCGCACCGCCGCGCGCGGCTACGCGCTGGCGGACCTGATGCTGGACTCGCAGCTGGCGCGCACCTTCACGGACGGGGATACGCTCTACCGGCACACGCTTTCCCCGTCGGTGGCCCTGCGCTACGTGCCCGGCGGCTGGGGCCACGGGCTCACCGCGCTCAACAGCAGCGGCACCGGCACCGTGCCGCTCATCTACGACGAGTGGGACGCCGCCGTGCCGCTCCAGTCCGACGGCAGCGTGCGCGGCTTCCTCCACGCCGTGGTCGCCGTGGACAACACGTTGCGCGTCCGCAAGGGGCCCACCACCCGCGAACCGCTGCGCCTGCGCATCGGCCAGGGCTTCGACCTGTCGCGCGTCGCGCCCGTCTCGGGCCGGGACACCGTGCAGGGCAGCGTCCTTCGCGACACCTTCGCGCGCCTGTCCGCCAGCGCTGGCGTCATCACCGCGGGCGGGCTCGTGCGCATGGACCCCACCACGCTCGACATCACCCAGCTGTCCGCCGACTTCACCATCGACAATGGCAAAGGCAATGCGTTGTACGCCCGCTACGACGACCTGCTGGCCGTGAAACAAATGTCAATTGATCGTGGGTTCGATCCTCTGGCACAAGGACCTGACTTTGTCCGTCGCGGCACCGATATGCTGGTGGGAGACGCACCTCGTCCCTTGCCGTCCCACACCGATCAGGTCGATCCCTCTCCGACCGAACGGGCACAGGCACTCACTGTTGGTACGCGAATCAAGCTCGGATTCGGACTCGGGTTGCGATACGAAGCGTTGGTGCAACCGCTTTATAAGGATTCGAATACCCTGGAAAGTCAGCCCCTTGCACAGCAGACCTTCGGCGTGTCGTACGGACCCGCCTGTGACTGCTGGCGCATCGAGGGGGTGGTGATCCTGCGGCGCAATCAGACACCGGAATTCGCCGGTGTGAATTTGAGTGTGGCCGGATTCGGATCCTTTGGGTCGGGAGGATAGGAATCACCCGGCGTACGCGAGCGTTGCACTCACCTCGCAACATCCCCCAGAGGAGAAGTACTTCGTGTCGGATCTCGGAAAAAGAATTGGCCAGCGCATTCGCGAGCTTCGCACGCAGCGCCCGGAGCGGTGGACGCAGGAGGAGCTCGCGGAGCGCGCGCAGATCAGCGTGTCCTTCCTGTCCATGATCGAGCGCGGCGAGCGTGTGCCCCACGTGGAGACACTGGCGGCCCTCTCCAACGCCCTCAGCGTCAGCCTCGGTGAGCTCTTCACGGGCACCGAGCAGACGCCCGCCCAGACGGAGGACCTGCTGCGTCCCCTGTCGGACTTCGCCCGCGCTCGCGGCCTCAACGCCCGCGACGTGGACCGTTTGCTGGGTGTGGCCCGCGTGATGTTCAACGGCTCGGCGGCCTGAGCCCCTTCCGGGGAAGGACCTTCCCCGGGTGTTCCCCTTCCGCCCGCCTCCCCCTCGGCGTGGCGGAGGGCCCCACGTACGTAAGGATTGACCCCGGAGCCCCGCGTCCATAGCGTGGCTGGCTGATTCTTGAATCAACCAGCCGTGGGAGGACGCGTGGGCCAGCAGAAGACGGCGCCGGAGAACGGGACGCGGGAGAGCGAGCGCCGCCGCACCATCCTGCGGGCCGCCATCGACGTGTTCGCCCGCAAGGGCTACCACGGCTGCCGCATCGCGGACGTCGCCAAGGAGGCGGGCGTCGCGTACGGGCTCGTCTACCACTACTTCAAGAACAAGGATGAGCTGCTGGAGACCGTCTTCGAGACGGGCTGGAGCGGCTTCATCGCGCGTGCGCGCGCCGTCGCGGAGAGCGAGGGCCCGCTGGTGGAGAAGGTCCACCGCATCGCGGACGTGGCCTTCGAGGCCTACCGCGTGGATCCCCGCGCGGTGAAGGTGTTGATCCTGGAGATTGCCCGCTCACCGGCCGGGGCCCGCATCAACCGCCAGACGGCCTTCGTGGACGTCATCCGGCTGAGCGCGCAGATGTTCACCCGCGCGAAGGAGGCGGGGGAGCTGCGGCCGGACGTGGATCCGCTGCTCGCGTCCGCGCTGCTCTTCGGCTCCATCGAAATGGGGCTCACCGCGTTCGTGGTGGGTCTGGCGGACGCGCGCGATACCGCGATGCTGGAGCGGGCCAAGGCGCAGATCGCCGACTCGTTCCTCCACGGCGTGCTGCTGAGCCCCGCGAAGGAAGAGGCCCCCCAGCTCCAGGACGAAGCGCCGCTCAAGCGCGAGAAGGCCGCGCCCAGGGCCCGGGCCCCCAAGCGCGGCTGAGGCCCTGACTACGGGGAGCCCAGGCCGGGGGCGTTGGTGGCCACGCCCGGCGTCTCCGGGGCGCCGGTGAAGTCCAGCTTGAGCAGCGTCTGGCCATCCACCCAGCGGTCATCCGCCTTCACGCCCCAGTGGAGGTGCGGGCCGGTGACGCGGCCGGTGCTGCCGACGAGGCCCAGCGCTTCGCCCTGCTTCACCTTCGCGCCCTCCTTCACGTCGATGCGCGACAGGTGGAAGTACGCGGTGAAGAGCCCCGCGCCGTGGTGCACGAGCACCGTGTTGCCGGACGCGTAGTTGTCGCGCGACATCACCACCGTGCCGTCATTGGCGGCGACCACCGGCGAGCCCGTGGCGCCATCCAGGTCCACGCCGAAGTGCTGCGTCTGCAGCTTGCCGTTGAACGAGCGGCGGTCGCCGAAGGGCGCCGTCACCGTGGCCTCGCGCGGCCAGGCGAAGTTCTGGCCGAACAGCGGGGCCTGGAAGGGCTGCGCGAACGCCGCGGCGAACGCCTTGCGGTCCGCCTCCATGCGCGCCTTCACCGCCTTGGGCGGCGACACGTACTTGTTGGCCACCTTCAGCTCGCGCTCACGGAAGCCCGGAGCGCCCACGGTGAGCGCGCCGGACAGCAGCACCGGGAGGCCGCGCCCGACGGCGGTGACGTCCACCGGCACGCTGCCCTCGGTCTGCTCCACCGGGAGGCTGGTGAGGGCCGCGTAGCCGTTGTTCCACGCGAAGAAGCGCAGGGGCCGGCCCGCGACAGTGCCCGTGGGCAGCGCGGACGCGCCGCGCACCGTCACCAGCACCGGGTCTCCCGGCTTGGGGTTCGCGGGCTGGAGCGACAGGTGCGGCCTGTCCACCGGCGCCACCTTCAGCGGCGCCAGCTCTCCCGGGAGCACGGCGCCCGGGGCACGAACGCCAGGCGTGGCCGGGGCGGGCGTGGCGGCGAGGGCCGGGGTTCCGGTGGCGAGCAGGGAGAGGACGCTGTCTCTTATAC
>NZ_RAWL01000051.1:0-30782 GCF_003668885.1 Corallococcus sp. AB049A
CCCCCCCGCCGCCGCAGCAGGGCGGCGCCACCCACGACCAGTGGCAGGGGGCACGCCTGTTGTGGAGCGCCCTGCTGTGCCTGCTCATCATCGGCGGAGCCATCGCGTTCGAGCGATGCGGCTGAGCCCGCCCTAACTTCCTGTGGATCCGGCCCCGCGCGGTGCGGGCGGGGCCGGACAATCGCGAGCCCCATCACCTCCAGAGGCGCCCCCCATGCACGACGCCCACGCCTTCCTCCAAGCCCTCGCCACCGTCCTCTGTGTCGCGGCGGTAACGACGGTCCTCTTCCAGCGCCTGCGCCAGCCGGTGGTGCTGGGCTACATCCTCGCGGGCTTCATCATCGGGCCGCACGTCCCCATTCCCCTGGTGGCGGACCCGGGCATCGTGCAGACGCTGTCGGAGCTGGGCGTCATCCTGCTGATGTTCTCCCTGGGGCTGGAGTTCAGCCTGCGCCGGCTGTTCCAGGTGGGACCCACCGCGGGGCTCACCGCGGTCATCCAGTGCAGCGTGATGGTGTGGCTGGGCTTCGTCGTCGGCCGCGCGTTCGGCTGGACGATGCTGGAGAGCCTGTTCACCGGCGCCTGCATCGCCATCTCCAGCACCACCATCATCGCCAAGGCGTTCGACGAGCAGAACATCCGGGGCGCGCTGCGCGGCATCGTCGTAGGCATCCTCATCGTGGAGGACCTCATCGGCATCCTGCTGATGGCCATGCTCACCGCGGTGTCCAGCGGCACCGGCCTGTCCGCCGGCGACCTGGCGATCACCGTGGGCCGGCTGGCCGCGTTCCTGGTGGGCCTGGTCGGCATTGGCCTGTTCGTCGTGCCCCGGCTGATGCGCTACATCACGAAGCTGCAGCGGCCGGAGACGACGCTCGTCACCAGCGTGGGCATCTGCTTCGCGGGTGCGCTCTTGGCGCAGACGTTCGGCTACTCGGTGGCGCTGGGCGCGTTCCTGGCGGGCTCGCTGGTGGCGGAGTCCGGCGAGGGCAAGGAGGTTGAGCACCTGGTGCAGCCGGTGCGCGACCTGTTCGGCGCGGTGTTCTTCGTGTCGGTGGGCATGCTCATCGATCCGGCGCTCATCCGCGAGCACTGGCTGGCCATCGCGGTGCTCACCGGCGTGGTCGTCTTCGGGAAGATCATCAGCGTGTCGCTGGGCGCGTTCTTCACCGGCAACGGCACGCGCACGTCCGTGCAGGCGGGCCTGAGCCTGTCCCAGATTGGCGAGTTCTCCTTCATCATCGCGGGCCTGGGCCTGTCCCTGAAGGCCACGGGCACGTTCCTCTACCCGGTGGCGGTGGCCGTGTCCGCCATCACCACGCTGACGACGCCGTGGCTCATCCGCGCGTCCGGCCCCATCGCCAACTGGGTGGACCGCAAGCTGCCCGCGCCGCTCCAGACGTTCGCGTCGCTGTACGGCAGCTGGGTGGAGAACCTGCGCACGTCGCCGCGCCAGAAGACGGTGGGCGCGCGCGTGCGGCGCATGGCGCTCCTGATGCTGCTGGACGCGGCGTTCATCACCATCATCGTCATCGGCACGTCGCTGCTGCTGCCCCAGGTGACGGAGTTCATCGACGAGCGCATGGGCTGGGGCAAGACGATGACGCCGTGGATCGTCATTGGCCTGGCCACGGCGCTGGCGCTGCCCTTCTGCGTGGGCATCGTGCGGATGGGGCGCCGGCTGGGCGTGGTGCTGGCGGAGGGCGCGCTGCCGACGGCCGCCAACGGCAAGGTGGACCTGGCGGCGGCGCCTCGAAGGGTGCTGGTGGTGGCGCTCCAGCTGGCCAGCGTCTTCATGGTGGGCGTGCCGGTGCTGGCCATCACCCAGCCGTTCCTGCCGGGCGTGCCGGGCGCGGTGCTGCTGCTGGTGTCCCTGGGCGCGCTGGGCTTCGCCTTCTGGAAGAGCGCCACGAACCTGCAGGGGCACATGCGCGCGGGCGCGCAGGTCATCGTGGAGGCGCTGGCGGCCCAGTCCCACGCCAAGGGCGACGAGGACGAGCCCTCACCGGACGTGCTGCACGGCGTGCGTCAGATGCTGCCGGGCATTGGCGAACCGGAGTCCGTGGCGCTCGGCGAGTCCAGCGCGGCGGTGGGCCGGACGCTGGCGGAGCTCAACCTGCGCGGCATGACGGGGGCCACGGTGCTGGCCATCCGCCGGGGCGACGCGGGCGTGCTGGTGCCCACCGCGCAGGAGGTGCTGCGCGCGGGCGACATCCTGGCGCTCGCGGGGACGCACGAGGCCATCGACGCGGCGAAGGGCGTGCTCGGCTGAACGGCCGGGCCGGGGGCACCGGATGCAATGGGGGACGCGGCCGTCCGTAGCAAGGGCATGCCGCTCCCCTTCCGCGTTCCGGAGGTCCCCGCCATGCGCCGCTCCTTGCTGCCCACCGTCGTGCTTGCCTGTTCGTTGGCCGTGCCCGCCCTGGCGGCGGAGCCGGCGAAGAAGCTGGCCAAGGCTCCCGCGAAGACCATCTGCGTCAACGTGAAGGACGGGAGCAAGGCGGTCCAGGGCACGAACCTGGTCATCGAGCCCGGGGAGAAGGTCAAGGACGCGGTCGCCGTGGACGGCGACGTCATCGTGAAGAAGGGCGCGGTGGTGGACAACGACGTGGCCGCCATCCGGGGCCGCGTCATCCTGGAGCCCGGGGCGAAGGTGAAGGGCGACGTGGTGTCCATCGGTGGCGACGTGAAGGTGCCCGCGGGCGCTCACGTCGACGGGAACGCGACGGCGCTGGGCGGCAAGCTCCAGTTGGATCGCAAGGAGGACGTCGGCGGCGAGCAGGTCAACTTCTCCCTGGTCTTCAACGGCGACGACCTGGTGAAGGAGTTCATCGGCAAGGCGCTCGACGAGGATGCGGGCAAGTGCCACATCCTCGACGACGACGACGACGACGGTGACAAGGACGTCTGAGCCGTCCCGGTCACTTCCCTTCAGCCGGAGGCTTGCGGGTGGGGCGGCGGCGGGAGCGGGGTTCCAGGTGGACCTCGTCTCCCCGGCGGACGCGCACCCTCAGGAAGCGCTGGAGCTGATCCAGGGCCAGGTCGTGGTCCTTGTCGCTCTCCGCGCAGCAGCAGTCGCTGAGCACGGTGATCTTGTACTCGTGCATGTGCGCGTCGTGGGCGCTGAAGAAGACGCACAGGTTGGTGGCGATGCCCGCGAGCAGCAGCTTCTTCGTGCCCAGGTGCTCCAGGAGGGGCACCAGTGACGTGGCGAAGAAGGCCGAGTGCTTGGGCTTGAGGATGAAGTAGTCATCCGGCCGGGGTTTGAGCGCCCGGGCGACGCGCTGGCCCCGGCTGTCCTTGCGGGTGCAGTGCTTGTAGACGTCCGTGAAGCTGCTGCGCCACAGGTCGAAGTTGTCGTTGACGTAGATGACCGGGACGCCGGCCTTGCGCATCCTGTCCGCGAAGGGGCCCAGGCGCTCCACCATGCGCAGCGCCCAGGGCAGGACGTTCTCCCCGCCGGGGAACTCCAGGTCGTTGATGACGTCGATGATGAGCAGCGCGGTGTCATGCCGCCGCTCGTGCGGCGCGCGTGTCTGCTTCCGGACCGCCTGGCGCGGCTTCACCACGTCCACCTCCTGGTGGTGGAACGCTAATCATCCTCCCGGGGTTGGCGGAGCCCCCGCGTGGGGATGTTCATTGCCCGCCAACATCGCCCAAGTGCGGCGCGCGGCGGGCGGGCATCTTCCCTCCATCACGAACGGCCCGGAGGCCGTCCGGTGGAGGAAACATCATGGCGGACACGCATCGCATCGCGCTCATCACGGGTGGCAGCCGGGGACTGGGCAGGAACAGCGCACTGAAGCTCGCTCGGGCCGGGGTTGGTGTCGTCCTCACCTTCCACAGCAAGCAGGCGGAAGCTGAGGCGGTGGTCTCGGAGATTGAACGGATGGGCCAGAAGGCGGTGGCCTTGCAGCTGGACACGTCGAAGCCGGCGGGATTCGAGGACTTCGCGGCGCGGCTGCGGGAGGCGCTGCGCCAGAAGTGGGACCGGACGACGTTCGACTTCCTGGTGAACAACGCGGGCACGGAGCACTGGTCGCCGGTGGCACAGACGGAGGAGGCCGCCATCGACGCGATGTTCCACATCCACTTCAAGGGCGTGTACCTGCTGACGCAGCGGCTGCTGCCCCTGCTGGAGGATGGAGGCCGGGTGATCAACTTCTCCACGGGGCTCGCGCGCTTCACCTTCCCGGGCTACGCGGCGTACGCGTCCATGAAGGCCGCCATCGAGGCGTTCACCCGCTACCTGGCGAAGGAGCTGGGCCCGCGCCGCATCGCCTGCAACACCGTCGCGCCGGGGCCTGTCGAGACGGACTTCACGAAGGGCGCGTTCGAACACAACCCCGGGCTGCGCGGGATGCTCAGCGAGCAGACGGCGCTGGGGCGCGTGGGCGTGCCCGACGACATCGGGGGCGTGGTCGCGTTCCTGTGCTCGGAGGACGGGCGGTGGATCACCGGTCAGCGGCTGGAGGCGTCCGGCGGCCTGTTCCTGTAGCCGCTTGAGGCACGGCGGGGCATGGGCTTCACCGACGTGCAGCGGGCGTAGTGCGCGGGGGTGGTGCCCATGAGCCGGCGGAAGTGCCGGTTGAGCTGGCTCTGATCATAGAGCCCGACGGCGTACGCGGTGTCCCCCGCGGACATGCCCGCCGACAGGAGCTGGCGGGCGCGGTCGATGCGCAGATGGGTGAGGTATTCGTACGGGGGCACGCCCAGGCTGTGGCGGAACGCGCGGGTGAGGTGGAACTTGTCCATGCCCGCGTGGGCCGCGAGCGCGTCCAGGGTGACCTTCTGGTCCAGGTTCTCACGCAGGAAGTCCCGAGCACGGTGCACGGCAGCAGGGGCGCGGACATGCTGCGCCGAGGGAGCACCTTCGGCGCAGCTGGACAGCACCGCGTCCACGGCTTCGGTGACGCGGGTCTCGACGACGAGGGAGTCAGCCGAGGGATCCGCCAGCACGGCGTGCATCGCGTACACGCGCTGGGCGGCCTTCACACCGCCGTCCCGGGGTTCCTGGAAGTGGACGGGTCCCCGGAGGTCGAGGGCCTGGGCAGCCCGTTCGACGACGTGCGCCGGAAAGCGGGCGACCTGGACGGTGATGGGCGCGTGGATGTGGAGGTCGCGGTAGAGGTTGCCCGGCTCCTTGAGCTTCAGGTTGCCGGGCTCCCAGGTGTGTCGCGAGCCCCGGTACCAGCCGTCGAAGGCCCCCGCGTACAGGGCCACGAAGGCATACGCATCCGCGTAGGTTTCACGGAGGCAGGAGTCCTCCACCACGCGGATGAGTTCCAGGTCGGGCGCCGCGGGGTGGCGGAAGTACGTGACGTTGGGAGCAAGCTCGCTCACGGGGTGGGCTCCGGGCAGTGACCCGAGGGAGGGTAGTCCCCGGCCCCCTGCCCCGCTTGGGCGATCTTGGCGAGGGGCTGGCGCCCGAACCTAGTTCTCCTGGGTGTGGGCCTGGACGGTGACGATGGGGAGACCCTGCGTCGGTGTGAACGTGAAGGACGCGTGTTCGACCTCCGCATCCGCGTCCACCGCCGCGCCCAGCGTCACAAGCTGGGGAACGCTCCAGTTGTTGAGCGTGAAGCGGAGCGAGGCGCCGTCATCCACGGTGAGGTCGCCACCGCCGCCCTGCACCGCCACCTTGACCCAGACGTCCACCGTGGGAGGCATCGCCAGCGAGACCATGACCGTCCTGGTCTCGCCTTCCGGGATGACGAGGTCCGATGACGACACGACCAGGGACTGTCCTTGAGGTGCCGGGGTGACCCGCAGGATGCGCCCATAGTGGCTCAGCACATACAGCGCGCCATCTGGTCCCTCGTTCACGTCAACGAAGCCGCCGCCCGTCTCCTGATTGATGATGATGTCCTCCGCCGCCGCGGATCCATCCGCGGCGAACCGGATGCGATGAAGCATTCCGCGGAAGTCCGTGTACAGGTAGTTGCCGGAGTAGCTCGTGGGGAAGCGCGTCCCTCCATAGAACATGCCTCCCATGACGAACTCACCCGGGATCCATCGCCTGAGCATTCCACCACCGCTCATCGCGTCCGGCTCCGGTTGGTCCACGGTGAACGACTGCGCGGAAGGATGCCCCGTGACATAGAAGTCCCCATTGAAGCTGGGGTCCGTCACATCCCGGATCATCACTCGCGTCCCCTTGCGGTACCACAAGGCCCCCAAGGTGTTGTTCTGGAACGTGAAGGTCGTGACGCCGTTCTGTCTCACCGCACCTGTCGGCGTGAACGAATTGAACTCATGGTTGGCGATATATGCATACACGGGCGAGAGGTAACCCGTGGGCCGGACGAAGTTGTAGAGCGGCCACCCTCCATGGTCACCCGGCCCCACGCTGAAGACCTGAATGGTCTGCGGGCTTGAGGCGTTGGCCCACAGGCGGCCGGTCCCCGGCTGGAAGACGAGCCCATAGAGGTTGCAGAAACCCCGTGCCCAGATGCTGTCCACGTTGGGGCCTGCCCCATCGTAGAAGGGGTTGTCGGTGGGCACGGTGCCATCCGGGTACACGCGGTGGATCTTGCCCGCCGCGTTCGTCAGGACATCCTCCGCCTTGGTACCGTTGAGATTTCCCACCCCGAAGTACAGCATGCCATCCGGACCGAAGGTGAGCCCGCCACCGTCGAAGTCGAGGCGTCCCGCCTGGAGCCCGCCCACGATGACAGTGCGATCCACGCCAACGCCCCCGACGTCGGTGTACCGGAAGACCTCCAGCTTGTAGCCCGGCATCGCCGCGAAGAAATAGACGTAGTGGTTGTTCGCGAAGTCCGGATCGAAGGCCATGCCCAGGAGGCCTTGCTGGAAGCTCTGGTTGAAGGACTCGGAAATGAAGGGGGTCGGCTGTACCTGCCCGTTCAGCACGACGTAGACCTTTCCAGGCATCGTCGAAATGAACAGGCGACCCGAACCGTCCGGAACCCATCCCATCCGCGTGGCGTTCATGATCGTCTGGGAAGTGACCCAATCCGAGATCTCAAGATCACGAGCGGTCTCGGTGGGTTGGGAATACACGGGCAAGGCTGTCAGCAATGCCAGGGCAAGCCAGATGGCGTTCAGGCGCATGGGGCAAACGCTAGCGCAACCGCCTGTCTGTCTATCAAGCTTTATTTCCCACCTCCTGCCGGGGCTTGAGCGCCCAGGCGACTCTTTTGCCGCTTCAAGAATTGCCAACCCCGTGCCCTACACCCAGGTTCGATCCGGGAGGCAGCGCATGACCGCGCGAGCTTCCGGGCGTGCGGGCACTCGTCGGCGGGCAGGCCGGCCCCTGCTCCCGAGCGGAAGGGGGACGGATTGTGAGCACGGAAGGCACTCCCTCCCCACAGGGAGGACTGAACCTCCTCATCAAGAAGTTCGAGCGCGTCGTCGTCGTCTCGATCGTCGTGATGATGATGGTGGTCGTGGCGCTTTCCACCCTGGAGCTGGGATGGATCATCGCCAAGGACATCATCACCCCGCCCATCCTCATTCTGGAAGTGGACGAACTGCTGGAGATCTTCGGTTTCGTTCTCCTCATCCTCATTGGCGTGGAGTTGCTGGAGACCATCAAGGCGTACCTGCGCGACAACGTCGTGCACGTTGAAATCGTGCTGGAGGTCGCGCTCATCGCAGTCGCCCGGAAGGTCATTGTCCTGGACCTGTCGAAGTACGATGGCGTCACCGTGCTCGCCATGGCGGCACTCGTCATCGCGCTCGCGGGGGCGTTCTTCCTGAGGACGTCGCGCCGCCAGTCCCGCCACCATTGAGACAGGACTGGCCGCCAGCCGAGCGTTCCTGGCGAGGGGTGGACTATCGCCGGGCGCGGCGGGGCTTCCACAGGAGCCCGGAGAGCAGCCACCAACCCAGGACGCCTGGAATCGCGGTGGCACCGCAACCGCAGCCGCTCACGTCACCTCCCATGGGATTGGGCACCGTGCCGCCGTCCTGCGTGGAGCCCGCGTCCGCGACGATCCCCGCGTCCATGGAGGTCCCCGCGTCCTGGATGCCGCCACCATCCGGTTCGGTGCCCGCGTCGGCGACTTCTGGTTGCTGGACCTGGAGCTGGAACGTCTGGACGGCATCGGGGGCCTGACCGTTGCTCGCGCGCACGGCAACCGCCACGGTCGCTTCGGCCTGGGACGTCCAGGACAGGAGCCCGGATTCAGGGTCCAGCGTCATGCCCTGGGGCCCCTCCTCCAGCACGAGCGAGGGCGCGGGCCGGCCGGTCGCCGTGACGGTGTACGCATAGGGGACGCCCACGGTCGCCTGCGTCGCTGGCGTGGAGGTGATGACCGGCACCGAGGCCACGTCGCGGGCGGTGACGGAGACCGTACGCGAGGCGAGGCCCGGCGCGGACACCGTGAGCACGGCGAGGTCGTCCTCACCGTCGGCGTCCTGCGCGGCCGCCAGCGTGACCGTCTTCGCGGCGGTGCCGTCCTGGGGCGCGAACGTCAGCGTGGCGCCCCCGGTGAGACTCACGTCCTCGCTCCCGGACGTGCGCGCCACGGTCACGGTCAGGGGCGCCGTCGGCGCGTAGGCCAGGGCGACGGTGAAGGTGTCACTGCTCCCCTCTTCCAGGTCCACCGCGGTGGCGGAGAGTTGGAGCGATTGGACTTCATCCTCTTCAGTGCGCACGTGGACCTCCGCACCGGGGATGCCCGCCGGGTAGCCCTGGTCCATCGAGAAGGTGATCGTCGCATGGTCGATGTCGGCGTCCGCGTCCTGCGCCGCGGAGAGCGTGACGGTCCGGGGAACGTTCCAATTGGCCGCGGTGAAGAGGAGTTCCTGCCCCGACGTCACCCGGATGTCCGAGTCCTCTTCACGCCGCTCGACGAGGACATACGTTGGAGCGGAGGGAGGCATGGCCAGGGAGACCGTGAACGTCTTCGTCCCTCCCTCAGGGATGGCCAGGTCCTGCTCGGAGGCGACCACGCCCTGCCCTGCTGGCACGGGCGTGAGGCGGTAGATGGCTCCCGCGTACGACATGACATACAGCGCGCCGTCAGGTCCCATCGCGACGTCGGTGAACACCTCACGGTCGTCGTAGCAGAGCACGAGCGGCACCCGCTCCACGGTGCCGTCGGTGGCGAGCACGACGCGGTAGACGTTGCCCGTGAAGTCCGCGAAGAAATAGTTGCCCTGGTACTCCGCTGGGAACAGCGAGCCCTCGGAGAAGGCTCCGCCGACGACGGCCTCGCCCATGATGTCGGTCCTCAGCCAACCGCCGCCACTCGCCGCATCCGGTCCTGGCTGGTCCACCGTGAAGGAGTAGGGCGTGGGGAAGCCCGTGATGATCCAGGTCCCGTTGAAGCTCGGGTCGAGCACCTCCCGCACGGTCACCTTCCGGCCCTTGCGCAGGGCCGTGACCGGCTGGCTCCCCTGGACGGTGAAGGTCGTGACGCCGTTCTGGCGGACCGCGCCCGTTGGCGTGAAGAAGTAGAGCTCCCAGCTCCCGGGGAGGTACGCGACCAGGGGCGTCAGGAAGCCTTCGGGCTGGTTGTTCTCGTACGTGGCCCAGCCCGCGTGGTCACCCCGTCCCACTCGGAAGATCTGCTCGGAAACCTCACCGGCGACATTGACCCAGAGCTTCCCGGTTCCCGGCTCGAAGCGCATGCGGAAGGGATTGCGGAAGCCGCGAGCCCAGATGAGGTCATTGTTCGGCCCGTCGCCGTCGTAGAAGGGGTTGTCCGAGGGGGTGGTCCCATCCTTGTGGACCCGGTTGATCTTCGAGGCCAGCAGCGTCAGGTCGTCCCCGCCACCCGCTTTCGTGCCCCGGTCGCCCACGCCGAAATACAGCAGCCCGTCCGGCCCGAAGGCCATGCCGCCCCCGTTATGGATGGTACCCGCCGGGATGTCATCGACGATGACGGTGCGATTGATGCCCACGCCCCCCACATCCATGAACCGGAGAATCTGCGCGGTGTAGGTGAAGTCGGGCCTGGTGACGAAGACGTAGACGTAGTGATTGGTCGCGAAGTCCGGGTCAAAGACAAGGCTTTGCAGGCCCTGCTCTCCCTCGGTCCCCACGGGTTCATTGATGAAGGGCGTGGGCAGGAGGCTGCCGTTCTGGATGACCTGGACCTTGCCGGACTTGAGCAGCACGAAGAGGCGGTTGGACGCATCCGGCGCCCAGATCAATCCCGAGGCCTCCAGGAGCGCATCTCCCCCGGCGAACGTCGTCACCTCGGTGCCGTAGGCGCCAGGAGGCGGAATGGGAATCCTGAATTGGGCTTGAGCGTCAAAGGCTGTCAGCAATGCCAGTGCAAGCCACGGAAGGAGTGAGCGCATGGCCTCAACTCTAGCGTCACCTTCCGTCAGTCTGTCATTTCTTCCGCGGATCGGCCTTCACGCCCCAGATGCCCACCTTGCCGTCGTCCATGCCCCAGCTCACGAAGCGTCCGTCTGGAGAGAAGTTCGCGGTGCTGCCCTGCTGATCATCCAGGTCTGAGTAGGCAAAGACGTGCTGCCCGCTCTGCACGTCGATGACCACGAATGCGCTGGTGTCTGGACTGGCCGCCAGCAGGGAGCCCTCCGGGTTGAACTCCAGGTGGAGGGCCAACGAGGCGGGGGCCTTCAAGGTCCGCGCGATCTCCAGCGTGGGCAACGCCAGGAACAGCAGCTCTCCGGCGGAGTTCGCGGCGACCAGGTGTTCGCTGGAGGGCGTGAACGCCACGGCCCAGATGCGCCGGGCGTCGAAGGCACGCGTCGTGACGCGCATGCCGGTCCGCGCGTCCCACAGGCGCAGGGAGGCCCGGGTGTTGGAGTTCTCCTGCTCCTCGGCCGCTCCCACGGCGGCAAACGCGCCGTCGGCTGAAAGCGCGCAGCCATGGAACTGCCAGGGGTCTTCCTTCCGCCAGACGAGCCAGCGCCGCTCCAGGTCCCAGAGCATCACGCGGCCCACGCTCGCCACGAGGAGCAGGCGCGTCCCATCCGATGACAGGTGCGCATGGGAGACGGAGCCCCCAGTCTCCACGGAGGACAGCAACCGGCCGTCGGAGACCGACCAGGTCTGAAGGGTGCCACGCACCGTCACGGACAACAGCTGCTCGGAGCCGGGCAGGAACCACGCCGCAATGCAACCGGGCACCGAATGCGCGGCCAGCGGCTCCGACCCTTGCGAGTTCAGGTCCCACCAGCGCAGCGGCACCCCACCCTGCTTCTGAACCGACAGCAGGTAGCGCGACGATGCATCCCACGCCAGCCACTGCCACCGCGAATACGGCGACAGCTCCGCCGTGCCCAGCGTCCGCAGCAGGGACAGGTGCCGAGCGGTGTCAGGGGTCAGCTGAAGGGAAGGCATGAGCATGGTGCGATTCCAGCGATGGCGCTTAGCTGCTCACGAGCGAGGCTTGAAGCAGTTTCGGAGCGGGCAGGCAGCGATGGCGCCTGCTCCGCACACTGCGTCAAGGTGGGACGTGCACTGGGGGGCTTGAGCCGGAGCGATCGGGCGGCCTAAGACGCGGGCGCCCTGCCCTGGGCTCCCGTTCCGAGGACCTCCATGTTCAAGAAGATCGCCATTGGCGTCGTCGCCGTGCTCGTGCTGTTCGCCGGCTTCGTCGCCACCCGCCCTGATACCTACACCGTCACGCGCTCCGCCACCGTGCCGGGCTCGCCGGACATCGCGTTCGGGCTGGTCAATGACTTCCGCCAGTGGAACCAGTGGTCTCCCTGGGACAACCTCGACCCGAACATGAAGCGGACGTTTGGCGGCGCGGAGTCGGGCGTTGGCGCCACCTATGGGTGGGTGGGCAACAACGACGTGGGTGAGGGCCGCATGACCATCCTGGAGGCCAGCGCCGACGCGTCCGTCCGCATCAAGCTGGAGTTCATCAAGCCTTTCGAGGACAGCAGCATCACCACCTTCACGTTCAAGCCCGCCGACGCCGGCACCACCGTCACCTGGACCATGGCCGGGGAGCACACCTTCATGAGCAAGGCGATGTGCGTGTTCATGGACATGGACCAGATGATCGGCAAGGACTTCGAGAAGGGCCTCGCCAGCATGAAGACCGCCACCCAGACCGAGGCCACCAAGCGCGCCGAAGCTGAAGCCGCTCGCAAGGTCGCCGAGGCCAAGGCCGCCGAAGAGGCCGCTGCCGCCGCGCCCGCCGTCGCCGCGCCCACGCCGTAGCCTCAACGCGGCTCCAAAGCCCCTCGCGCCTTCCTTGCCCGAGGGGCTTTCCATTTACGGCACTGCGCTCAAGCTCCTGCGATTGACCAGCCGATTGCGCGGATCCACCACGACCTGCTGGACCCGCCACGGCAGTCCCTCCACCGTGAGCCCCGCCGTCGCGGACTCCGGATCCAGGCCATAGGAGACGGTGACCCGCCGGCGCTCCTCCGGCGCTTCGCCCTGAAGCTCCATCTCCACCTCGCAGGGATACACCTTCCCGGCCTGAGTCCGCTGCGTCACGGTCAGTGCGAACGCTTCTCCCTGCTGCCACTCCACCTGGAAGAACGGCCAGTCCGGCTCCCCCTGCCCGTCCACCCAGGTGTCGAAGTAGCGCTGGAGGTCCTGTCCCGACGCGGTCTCTAGAGCGTGCCGCAGGTCCGTGATGCTCCGGACTCCCGGCTCGGCCAGGAACGCCTGGAGCCCCGCGAGCACCTGGGGCCTCCCCAGCAGGGACTCCAGTTGCACCAGGAGGATCATCGGGCCCGTGCCGTAGACGTCATTCACGAAGGAGAGGAACGGCGGCGCGGGCGTGTCTCGCGGACGCAGGTAGTAGGAGGACGTCCGGGCCAGCCGGTCCAGGTACGCCAGCGTCGTCGCGGCCTCGTTGCTCCGGTGCTCGTCCTCAAAGACATACGTGAGGTACTCCGCCACCGCTTCCTTCCACGGGTAGTCCTCCGCGCTCGCCAGCGTCGTCCGGTTACCGGCCCACTGGTGCGCGATCTCATGCAGCAACGTGTGCAGCGTCATGTTGGTGTAGGCACCGGGAAACATTGGCAGGTCGTCGCGCAGGACGATGTTGGCCGGGTGCTCCATGCCCAGCCAGTCCGTGCGCCCGCTGGCCACCCGCAGCTCAGGGCCATAGGGCAGCGGCCCGAAGCGCGCCGTCATCCACGCCAGGAACTCCGCCACCGCGCCCGCGTCGATCGCCGGCCCGAGCAGTCCGCCCGGGGGCTCGTACAACTCCACGCGCCCCACGTCCGTGTCCACCAGCCGCGTGCGCTGCCACGCCGGATGCGACGCGATCATGAACGCTGAATACGTAGGCGCCCGCGTGCCCAGCAGCTCACACCGCGTATGCGTGTCATCCCGTCGCGACAGGCTCCCCGGACACAGCACCACCGCGCCGGGCGCATGGGTGACGTCGAAGGTGAAGTGCGCCAGGCGCCCAGGTGCGGGATCACACGGGCCGAAGAGGTCGCAGGACTCCAGCCACCCCAGTAGGTACGTGAAGGGGCGCCCCTGCGCATCCAGCCGCCGGGAGAACCCCACCCGCGTGTACGGCTCCGTGGTCTCCGCGACACGCTGCTGGCTGTCGATCCACAAGGGCCCGTCCGCTGGCGCCACTCCGCAAACCTCCAGGTGCCCGTCCACCACGCGAAAGTCCGCGGGGACCCCGTCCCACCGCACGTCCGTCACCTCCGGGGGAGCCGGGAGCGACACGCAACCTCGCGCGCCCGCCTCCACGTCCAACGCCAACCGGGACGCGGCCTCGCCCGTCGTAAGGTCGAACGCGAAGTCGTACCGGTCCACCGTGTACGCCAGCGCGACCCCGCCCAACCCGGGCGGTTCCAGAGGCGGCTCGCTGGACTCGCAGCCCGTCACACCCAGGACGAAGCACGGCAGCGCGAAGCGTCTGAGCCAGGATGGAAGCATGGCTGGGATACGGCTCCAGCCAGTCTCCCGGGTCGTTCCGGCAGAAGAAAGAAGGGGCGGCCATCGCTCCGGCCGTATGTTTCGCGAGATGATGATTCCGTTCTACTTCCTGGTGACTCCCAAGCCGGCGCTGCTCGAACGTCTTCGCGGAGAGCCATGGGTCGAGACATCCGACTTTCACCAGCCTCGACTGTGGGACCAGACCCGGCCGAGCCGATTGGCGCGTGCCGGCAGGGGGTGGCCCTTGAGGTTCAAGCTCCTCTTCCTGCTGGATGTCAGTCAGGTCCTGGCTGCGTATGGGGCATCGCAGGACCTGCGACAGGAATTCGATGCAGGCTCGATCTCCGAGGCGCTGTTCGATCGCTATTGGGAGTGCATGGAGATTGATTCATACGACTCGTCCGACGAGATCGAGAAGGAGCTTGAACCCTCTGTCTTCTCTCGGGTGCCTCGGACCGGGTGCGCGGACGTTGACGACTGGCTACAGCTTCGCGGGATGCCGTCCAAATGAAGAAGGGGCGGCCCGTGACTCCGGCCGCCCCTCCTCTCAGCTCAAGGCCTCACCTCTACTTCGTAAAGCTGATGGGCCCCGAGGACAGCGTGGTGTTGTTCGCGCCGTCCACCGCGCGCACGCGCCACGTGTGCGAGCCCGTGGACAGGCCGTTCAGCGTCGTCTGCTCCGTGCCCACGCCGTAGACCTCGAACTCCCACAGCGAGTAGCCGTACGCCGTCGCGCGCTGCACGCCGCGCATGCGCACGAAGCGGCCCACGCCGGCCACCGTCCAGTCGTCAATGCCGCCGTCGCCGGTGTCCACCGTCTTCAGCGCAGTCCAGTTGGAGGAGCCGTCCAGCGACGCCTCCAGCACGTAGCGGCGGCCGTACGCGGCCTCCCAGTTCAGCACGATGCGCTTGAGCGAGTAGATGGCCCCCAGGTCGATGGTGATGGACTCCGTGTCGCCCGTCGTCGCCGTGCCCACGCTGGACCAGCGCGTCGTCAGGCTGCCGTCCACCGCGTCGTTCGCGCTGCCGAACTCCACGGACGTGGCGTAGGCATTCTTGCCGCGCGCCAGGTTCGTGCCCGCCGGCACCGGCGTGCTGCGCAGGATGGACGGCGTGCGGTCCGCGCCGTCCACGATGAGGACGTACTCCGCCACGCCCGCGCCCACGTCCGTCGTCTGCTCCCAGATGAAGCGCGTGGACGTACCCGGCACCGGCTGCCCGGCCGACGGCGACAGCGCCGCGAAGGCCGCCGGCGGCGTCGCGTCGTTCAGCGTGAAGGTGAACGTCGCGGACTGCGTCACGCCGTTCGCCCAGTTGAACGCCTTCACGAACCAGGTGTGCGTCCCGTTCGCCAGCTTCAGCCCATCCAGCGCCGCCGACGGCGTCTTGGTGATGGCCACCGGCATCGAACCACCGTCCAGGAACACCTCGTAGCGCTGGATGCCCGTCTGCGCGTCGCTGCTCGCGGTCCAGGTGAACGCCGGACGCGTGCCGGTGATGACGACGTTGTTCGCGGGCGTCAGCAGGCTGAACGCCGCGGGCGGCGTCGCGTCCGTCAGGCCGAAGCCCTGGATGCCGGAGCCGTACTGGTACAGCGGGTTGCCGTACGTGGGCGGCACCGGCTGGCCCGCCGCGATCTTCTGGCGGATGGCCGTGCGCTCCGCGTCCGTCGCGCCCAGGTCGAACGGCAGGTCCCACTTCTCCAGCTGGTTGTTCTCCACGTCCGTGCCAATCTGGCTCATGGACCGGGGCAGCTGCCACGGCGTCTTGCCACGCGGCAGCACGTCGCCGAACAGCACGTCCGCCACCGCGTAGCCGCCCATGTCGCCCGGGCGGTACGCCAGCATCAGCGCGTTGGAGAGCGGCACCACGTTCGTCAGCACGTACGGACGCGGGCTGATGACCACCACCGTCGTGGGGATGCCGCGCGACTTGAAGCTGTTGATGACGGCGTACTGGTCGCCCCACTTCGCGTCGTGCGCCGGGCCAATCGGGTCGCCCGGCAGGTACGGCTTCTCCTTGTCCCACTCCGTGCCGTGCGTGAAGTAGCTCTCGCCCACGACGGCGATGGCCGCGTCCGGCGTCACGCCCGCGGGCGCGTTGTCCTTGTAGACCGTGAGCCCCGCGGCCTCCGCGCGCGCCTTCACCGCCGCGTAGATGGTCGGGTCGCCGAACTCGTTGCCATGGAAGTCCGAGCGCCAGGTCACCATGCAGGACATGTCGTCCGCGCGCGGCCCCGCGATGACCAGCTTGCCGCCCGCCGGCAGACGGATGGGCAGCGCGCCGTCGTTCTTGAGCAGCGTCATGGCCTCCTGGGACGCCCGGCGCACCGCCGCCTTGCTGTCCGCGGTGTGCCACTGGGACGTGCCGGCGGGGCCCTGCTTGTACGGGTCCTCGAAGATGCCCAGGCGGAACTTCAGGTCCAGGATGCGGCGCACGGAGTCGTTGATGCGCGCGACGGGGACCTCGTTCTCGAAGTTGGCCATGGCCTGCGGTGTCGCGCCGCCCATCACGTCCGAGCCCGCCGAGGCGGAGCGCACCCACGAACCCGACGGCAGCCAGTCCGAGCAGATGACGCCGTCGTACTTCAGCTGGTTGCGCAGGTAGTTGAGGATGCCCGGGTTGTCACCCGCGCCGTAGCCCTCCGGCCCCAGCAGCCAGCTGCCCGCGTAGCCCGGCATGATGCCGCTGGTGCCCGCCTCGATGGCCGCGTGCCACGGACGCATGTGGTAGTGAATCGTCGTGCCGTCGTAGGTGATGCCCGCTTCACCGCCGGCGCCCTGCCCCGGCCAGTGCTTCGTCGTCACCCAGATGGAGCCCGGGTTGACCTCAGGGCCACCCTGGAGGCCCGCGATGAGCGCGCGGGTGATGCCCGCCGCCAGGTCCGCGTCCTCGCCGTTGCCTTCCTGCGTGCGCGGATACAGGACCTTGGTGTTCACCTCCGCCAGCGGCGACAGCGTGCCGCGGCTGCCAATGGCCAGCTGCTCGCGGCGCTGGATGTCCCCCATCTCGTGGATGGTGTCCAGGTCGCGCGTGGCGGCCAGCGCGGGCTGCGTGGGCCAGCTCGTCTTGTAGCCGTGGATGGTGTCACCCGCGTCGATGTGCGGGATGCCCAGGCGCGTGGCCGCGGACGCCTTCTGGAACAGGGGGATGTCCGTGGGCGACAGGGGCCCCATCTGGAAGCCCGCCTCCGGGTACGTCTTGGCGTCGTAGAACATCTGCAGCGCCTTCTCGCGCAGCGTCATGCGGCCCAAGAGGTCGTTCACGCGCACGGAGACGGGGTTGTGCCAGTCCTCGTACGGCTCAATGGTCCCGTTCTTGTTCAGGTCGCGGATGCCATTGATCAGGTTGACGCCGTCCGCCTGCGTCTCCACCACCGGCAGGTACACGCTGAAGTTGCCGATGTCCGAGCGCGACGTGCCGCCGCCCGACAGCGTGGCCACGACGTACCACTTGTACGTCCAGCGGTCCGGCAGGTCCTCCGTGAAGGTGAAGGACGTGCCCGTCTGCGACGCCACCTGCGTGTACCGGTCCAGCAGGTTGCCCGCCGCCATCCAGTCGTAGTCGTCGCGCGTGAGGTTGACGTAGAGCTTGTAGTTCGTCGCGCCCGTCACCGGGGCCCACGACAGCGTGGGGCGGCGGGTGGTGGTGACCATCGCGTTGTTGGCCGGCGAGGCCAGGCGGAACGCCCCGGCCACCGGCAGCGGCGCGGGCGCCACGTACGGGTCCGGGATGATGGTGGGGTCGCGCGGATCCGTGGGGCCGCCGCCCGTGGCGAAGATTTCGACGTTCCAGTCCGCGCCCTGCACCGCCAGCGCCGTGACGGACTGGGCGCGCTGCTGCACGCCGTTGTAATCCACCACCGCCAGGCGGATGTCCGTGTTGGGCTGCGTCGGGGAGAACTGGTTCTTCGACAGCGTCACCGTCGTGTTGGGCGGGAACGTGAGCTGGTAGGTGAAGGGCCCGGGCGGGTTGCGCACGGACGGCGTGGTGTTGCCCTCCTCCGGCACCGGCGTCACCGACAGGGGCGTGGGCGACACGTTGATCTTCGCGTACGCCAGCTCCGGGAAGTTCAGCTTGATGGTCTGGTTGGTGGTCTGCGTGGGCGGAGGCGTGGTGCCGCCGTTCTGGTAGACCTCGAAGGACCACAGCGAATAGCCATAGCCCGTGCCGCGCTCCGTGCCGCGCATGCGGAGGTAGCGGTACGTGCCCGACACCGGAATCTCCCGGCGGCCGATGGCGCCGTTGGTCACCGTGTTGAGCGTGGTCCAGGTGCTGTCGTTGTTGGAGCCGTCAATCGTGTACGTCTTGCCGTACGCACCCTCCCAGTCCAGCACCACCTTGCCCACCACCTGGGACGAGCCCAGGTCCACGCGGATCCACTGCGGATCCACGCCCTGCGCGGAGGCCCAGCGCGTGTTGACGTCCCCGTCGAACGCGAAGCCCGGCTGCAGCCCCGCCGCGTCCGCCTCCACGCTGGACGCGGTGGCCGGACGGTTGCGCGCCAGGTCCGTGTTGGTGGGCGGCGGCGTGCCGCCCGTCTCATAGACGGCGAACTCCCACAGCGAATAGCCATACGCGGGCAGCGCGCGCGTGACGCCCTGCATGCGGACGTAGCGGCCCGTGGTGCCGGACGGCAGCGACAGGTCGTCCACCGCGCCGTCGCCGGTGTTCACCGTCAGCGCGTCCGTGAAGGTGGTGTTGTTGGTGGAGACCTGGATTTTGTAGACGGTCGCGTACGCCGCCTCCCAGGTGAGCACCACGCGCGAGAGGGTGCGCGTCTGGCCCAGGTCCACGGTGATCCACTCGTTCGCCGTGAAGCCGGAGGCCCAGCGGGTGCCACCGTCGCCGTCCACCGCGTACTGGCCCAGGAATGGAGCCTCCGCGGAGGAGGTATAGGTGGTCTTGTTCAGCGCGACGTTCGTCTGCGCGAGGGCGCTGGAGCCGCCCAGGAGGGACACCAGCGTGAGCACCGCCGCGAAGGCTTGTAAGAGCCAGACACGCGGCGCATCACGGAGACAGGGGCTCGACACCCGCGGCAAGGATTCAGACATAGGGGGATGGCTCCTTGAGCTGACCTCAAGACAAGGCTCGGGCGTTCCGGCTGTCACACGGCGACAGCCGGCCCACCCGTCCTGGCGCTGCGTTCCTGCCTAGTCCGCGGTGAAGTACAGGTTGTCGAGCAGGAGGGACTGACCGGTCGCTCCACCCTCGGTCCCGAAGGTGAACGGCGACGAGACGTCGTTGAGCTTCAGGCCCGCGGCGACGTAGTCCGCGACGGGAATGGCCAGGTGGTGCCACTCACCATCGTTGGCCCAGCCGTACTTCGAGACCGCCAACTGGAAGCCCTTTTCCTTGCCCACGCCTATGCCGTGGGACATGCCGACCTTCACGTTGGCAAAGCCGGGGTCGGATGACTTCATGCTCACGTGGAGCGTCTTCCAGGCATCGAAGTTTTGCGTCTGCTTCAACCAGTGCACGCCCAGGCCCAGCCACGCCTGGCCGCTATAGACAATGCGGTCCGCGGACCTGCCCTCGATGTGCTCCGGGTCTGACTCCACGTAGGCGGTCTGATCGTAGAGGTAGAGTTTGGAATCGATGTCGTCGAAGACGATCGCCTGCGAGCGGCCCGTCTCGTAGAAGATGCCCACTGACAGGCGGGCCTTTCCGGCCTCGTAGGGGAACGGCCCGGGCAGCAGGTCCGAGGGCTGCGTCCCACCGTCCGGGTTCTGGTTGTCCGGCAGCTCCTGGCCGCTGTAGTCCGCCGGGCCCGGATCCGGGCGGCAGGCGGCGAGCAGCAGCAACAAGCCCCACACTGGCTTCTTCATGGCCTCACCGCCCGGTCCGCACCACTGGAGGTCTTCACCATCACCCAGCCGCCCGCCACGGTGCCGCCCAGCTCGACGACGCCCTTGTACGAGGGCGTCACCAGCTCGTAGGCCACCGTGCCGGACGCGTCGTACGTCACCGCGTCCGGGAAGTTGTCGAGCACGGACTGGTAGGCCTTCACCGCCATCTCGCGCGTCTGGGCGAGGCTGGCCTGGTCCGCCAGGCCGCGCTGGTAGATGGCCGCCAGGTTGAGCGCCACGTAGTACTGCGCCTCACCGTACGGCCCGTTCGCGAGCACCGTGGCCCACGCGTAGTACGCCGCCACCGGGTCCGCGCCGGACTGGATCTGCCACTTCGTCTCCGTGCCCACCCCCGACATCGCGAAGGGGTTGTCCGGATCCTCCAGCACGGAGGTGTTCGGGTAGATGCCCATGGCCGGGTCCGTGACCGTGAAGGTCATGTCGTCCAGGGACTTGCCGTAGATGATGGTCGGGTCGTCGTAGCAGCCGGACAGCGCGGCCACGGCGGCCAGCAGGAAACCAGTCCTCATGATGCGTGTTCCCTCAGAGAGAAAGGATGGCATACGCGCCCACCTCGTACTCGCGACCCTTCAGGCCGTCGGCGATGCCCTGCTCGTTGAGGCCTTCGGAGTACTCGTTCAGCATCCGCACCAGCCCGCGCAGGCCGAAGCGCGTGGTCACCGCGCCCAGCACCGGCTTCTTCAGGCCGTAGGACAAATCGCCGCCCAGCTGCACCGGGTAGGTGAGGTTGAAGACGCGGTGGTAGTCGTACGGGCCCCAGTCGTTGAAGCGCAGCTGGGCCGCGAGCAGCAGCGTGTCGTAGAGCGCGGAGCCGTCCAGGCCGAAGCGGTGGATCTGCCGGCTGTCCTCGCCGGAGGACTGCTGGCTGCCCACGTAGGCCGTGCCGTACAGGCGCAGGCGCTGGGTGGGGTTGCCCACCAGGCGCAGGGACGTCTCCCATTCGTCGCGGGCCACCGGCGCGCTGCCGAAGGCGATGGTGCTGCCGTCCGCGAGGATGGCGATGCCCGCGTCGCGCGACGTGGGCTGGTGCCGGTAGACGATGTCCAGGCCCGCGGCGAACGGCGCGTCCTCGCGCATGTCGCGGTCCCACGACCAGAACCAGGTGCCCGGTGTCGGGTCGAAGGTGATGAGCAGCTCGCCGCCCAGCGTCTCGCGGTTGTCCAGCACGCTGAACGCGTCCACCAGCACGCTGCGCGGCTTCACGCCCGCGTAGTACATGCCGGAGCCCGGGTCGTACGTGTCCTGGATGGTGGGGTTCGGCCCGATGAGGGGCTTCTGGTACAGGACGTTGGGCGACACCTGGATGGAGCCGAACTGCAGCGCCGCGCCCAGCTGTCCCGCGTAGTGGTTGCCGCGGCCGCTCTCGCGCAGGCTCCAGCCGGTGATGACGTTGCCGTGCTCCGGCCCGCTGTCCGCGACGAGGCCGCGGATGGAGGACTGCAAGAGCCAGCGCACCATCCCCATGTCGTAGGTGAGCCGCGCCTTGGCGCCCAGCGTGTCCAGGAACTGCACCTTGTCCTGGAGCACGTCGTAGCCACTGTTGAGGTAGCTGGGAGCGCCGTCGGGAGCGGCGCGCGTGTACGTGAACGTCTCGCCAATGCGCTGGGGCGCGGCGAGCAGGCCGCCCACGTCCAGCACCAGCTTGCCGGTGGCGTACTGGAAGTTGAGCGCCGTCCTGCGCGCGATGCGCTCGCGCACCACGGAGGCCGTGGACGACGACGAGCCCTGGGCCAGGTCCTCCTGGTGCACCAGCGTCACGTTCACCGGGCCCACGTTGTCGCGGTACTTCGCCACCACGGAGGGGTTGGCGCCCCAGTACAGCTCCGGCCCGATGGCGATCTTCAGCCCGTCGATGGCCTTCTTGCCGCTGAACACCACGCCGAAGGGCGCGTTGCCGTGGTAGATGTCGATGTTCGGCCCGTAGTTCGCCTCGCGGTAGAGGTTGAAGAAGTCACCCTCCTCGCCCCAGTGGTAGTGGCCGGTGCGGTAGTAGCCTTCCAGCGCGAAGTCGGAGCGGTCGAACTTGAACTCCGCCTGGTACAGCGCGAAGCGATCCAGCGGGGACTGCTCGCGCGCCGGAGCGCCGGGGCCCACGGGGACCTGCCCCGCTCCGGGCGTGGAGGGCGTGCCGCGGTTCTCGTAGAACAGGTTGTTGAGCCGGTTCTGCGCCACGTTGCCCACGACGTTGAACGACGCGCGGCCGTACACGCCGCTGGCCGGCTGCAACGCCAGATCGAAGAAGATGGACTCGGTGTGGTCCGCGGCGCTCCGGTTGGGCCGCGTCGTCGCGATGCTCCCGCGCGACAGCGAGCTGTCCAAAAGCAGCCGCAGGTTGGACACGCGCACCGCGCTCAACTCTTCCGTGCGCGCCAGCGCCACCGACGACGTGTAGCCGCTGGTGAGCGCGGACGGACGGATGCCCGCGAAGTAGTCGCGGATGGCGTCCGGGGTCGTGGTGGGCGCGTACGGGTCCAGGCGGAACACGGCCTGGAGGACGTAGTAGGCCGTGCGCGGCTGGATGCCGCTGATGCCATTGGAGTCCGGCGGGCCCAGGGCCGCGATGCCGAACCACTCCTCGTTCATGTTGTTCTGGCCGGGGACGAAGTCGGCCGCGTAGCCGCCGTTGGGCCACGTCGCGGTGGTGTCGTGGATGGAGAGGTTGGACTCCTGGCCGTGCTTCCACCAGCCGTCCACCCACTGGAACACGAAGCCGCCAAGGGCCGTGCCGGACAGGCCCTGGCCGTAGCCCTCCAGGTAGATCTGCTCCCACTGCGTGCGCAGGTACTCCGCCTGTGCCACGTGGTCCTCGCGGCCCGCGCGGGCGTCGTAGGCGTCCGCGCCGAACTCGCTGAAGAACACCGGCTTGTTGAGCTTGGCCTTCACCTCCGCGAACAGGTCGCGCGCGGTGGGGCCTCGGTAGACGTTCGTGCCCAGCACGTCCAGGTCCTGGCAGTGCCTGGCGATGAGGTCGATGTACTGGAGGTCGCCGTTGGCGATGGACACGGGGTGGTTCGTGTCCCGCTTCTTCACCGTGCGGGCCGCCTCGCCGTAGAGCGAGTACAGCGACTCCGCGCGCGCGGCGTCCTCGTGGCCCGGCAGGGCTTCGATTTCGAACGACGTCCAGTGCAGGCCGTAGTTGTTCTCGTTGCCCAGCAGCCACATCAGGACGCCGGGCACGTCGCGGTAGACCTCCACCTTCTGCGCCAGCGCGTCGAGGATGGCCTTGCGGTGCTCGGGGTTCGAGTAGTCGATGTTGGCGACCATGACCCCGTTCACCGGGTGGCCATAGCGCCCCATCAGCGGGTTGAGCAGCGTGTGGATGCCGTAGTTCCGGTAGATGTACTCGACCCAGACGGGCGGGATGTCGTCGAACTGGCGGATGGCGTTGAAGCCCGCGTCGCGGAGCATCCCCATCTCCTTGGCCAGCACCTGCTTGATGAAGTCCTCCGGCTGCGTCCAGAGCGAGTACCGGTAGTTCTCACCGATGGGCGTGTAGCCCCAGTTCACGCCGTGGACGGGGAAGTCCCTGCCGTCCACCTGGAGCTTGAAGCCGCGCTCGTCGTGGATGATCCGCGTCACCGTCGTGCGCTTCGCGTCCGAGGGCGCGACGGCCGGGGCCTCGTGGATCAACGGAGGGCGATCCGGAGTGGGCTGCTCGGGCACGGGCGAGTCCGCGCCGGACACCTGGGCGAAAGCCTGGGTGCCGCCGCACAACGCCAGACACGTCGTCAGGAAGAGCCTTTTCAAGCGGCCTGCTCCACGTCCAGGCCGTTCTGGGCCACGACGTCGCGATAGAGATGGGCGCTGTCCTTCGGGATGCGCTGCTGGGTGGCGTAGTCCACCCACACCAGGCCGAAGCGCTTGGTGTACCCGTAGGCCCACTCGAAGTTGTCCAGCAGCGACCACGCGAAGTAACCGGCCAGCTTCACGCCCTGGCCAATGGCGTCACTGCACGCCTGCAGGTGCCCGCGCAGGTACTCCACGCGCTGCACGTCGTGCACGCGGCCGTCCGCGCTGGGGGAGGTGGAGTACGCGCAGCCGTTCTCCGTGATGTAGATGGGGCCGGGCTGGTACTCCGATTCCAGATGAACCAGCAGGCGCGTGAGCGAGGCCGGGCACACCTCCCAGTCCATGTCCGTCTTGTCCGGGCGCACGAACACGGTGCGCGGCGCGTTCTTCTCCTCCGGGATGCGGTTGCTGCGCAGGACGGCACGCGAATAGAAGTTCACGCCCAGGAAGTCGGTGGGCGTGGCGATGGTCTCCAGGTCGCCGGGCTGGATGAAGTCCAGGTGCGGGGACGCGATGCGGCCCGCCTTCACGTGGTCTTCAATCACGTCCTTCGGGTAGCCCCGGCCGTAGAGCGGCTCCAGGAACCAGCGGTTGAAGCCGCCGTCGAAGTCGCGCGTGGCGTCCGCGTCCTCGGGGCTGGGCGACGCGGGCTCGCCGGGCGTGAGGTTGAGGGTGATGCCCACCTCCGCGTCCCGCACGTTGGCGCGCAGCACCTTCACCGCGTTGCCGTGCGACACCATCAGCGTGTGCGCCGCGGCCAGCATCTTGTTCCAGTCCTTGTGGCCCGGCGCGTGCTCGCCGTTGCCGTAGCCCAGGTAGCTGATGCACCAGGGCTCGTTGTGGGTGATCCACCGCTTCACGCGGTCACCCAGGGCGCGGCTGATGACGTCCGCGTACTCCACGAAGGCATCACCGGTGGCGCGCGCGGGCCAGCCGCCCTGGTCCTCCAGCACCTGCGGCAGGTCCCAGTGGTAGAGCGTGACGAAGGGCTCGATGCCCGCGCCCAGCAGCGAGTCCACCAGGCGCGAGTAGAAGTCCACGCCCGGGGCGTTCACCCGGCCCCGGCCGTCCGGGAGGATGCGCGGCCACGCGATGGAGAAGCGGTAGGACTTCAGCCCCATCCAGCGCATCAGCTCGATGTCCTCCGGCCAGCGGCGGTAGTGCTCACAGGCCACCGAGCCGTCGGACTTGTCTTGGATCTTCCCCGGGGTGGCGGCGAAGCGGTCCCAGATGGACTCGCCACGGCCGTCCGCGCGGGTGGCCCCTTCAATCTGATACGCGGAGGTGGCCACGCCCCAGAGGAAGTCAGGAGGAAACTGACGCATCGGCGGTAACTCCTTTCGGAACTTCAAGGTGGCAGCGGACGAGGTGATTCGCGGCCGGGAGGACGTCGGGAGGAGTGAGGGTGGAGCAGCGCGGCTCGGACACCGGGCAGCGCGGGGCGAAGGGACAGCCCACGAGCGGCGGCGCCTGCGTCGTCGGACGCACCGGCAGCGCGGCCTGGAGGAAGTCGTCTCCGTCCGGCACCGCGGACAAGAGCAGCTTCGTGTACGGGTGGCGCGGCTGGCGCAGCACTTCATCCGCCCTGCCCGCCTCCACCACCGTGCCCGCGTAGAGCACGAGGATGCGGTCGGCCAGGTGGCGCGCGCTCGCCAGGTCGTGGGTGATGAACAGGATGCCAATGCCGCGCTCCTGCGTGAGGCCGCGAAGCAGCTGCAGCACGCCCTTGCGCGTGGACACGTCCAGCATGGACGTGGGCTCGTCCGCGATGATGACCTGCGGCTCCACCGCCAGGGCGCGCGCCACCGCCACGCGCTGGCGCTGGCCACCGGACAGCTCATGCGGGTAGCGCTTCGCGAAGGCCTCCGCCGGCGTCAGGCCCACGGACTCCAGCAGTGACAGCACCCGCGTGCGCAGGCCGGACTTCGGCACGCGTCCATGCCGCACGAGCGGCCGCTCCAGGTGGTACGCCACCGTGTGCACGGGGTTGAGGGACGCGAACGGATCCTGGAACACCATCTGCACGCGGCCGCGGTAGTCCAGCGACGCCTGCGCGCCACCGTCCGCCAGCACGTCGCGCCCGGCGAGCCGCAGCCGGCCGGAGTCCGGCATGTCCAGCCGGGCCAGCAGGCGCGCCAGCGTGGACTTGCCGCTGCCGGACTCGCCCACCAGCGCGACGATCTCCCCTGGCTGGAGGGAGAAGGACACGCCCTTGAGGATGGGCTTGCGCTCGCGGGAGAAGAAGCCGCCCGCCAGGTAGCTGCGGGTGAGCCCTTCGGCCTCCAGGAGGGGCGCGCTCATCGGTGACCTCCGGGGATGGCGGCGACGCGCGTGGACGGCCGCGACACGGACAGCTCCGGCGCCTGTTGCACCTGCGGCGGCGCGGCGTCCTTCGCGGACAGGTGCGGGAACGAAGACAGCAGGAGCTGCGTGTACGGGTGGCGGGCGCCGGCGCGCAGGTTCGCGGACGTGTCCACCTCCACCAGCTTGCCGCCCTGGAGCACGCCCACGCGGTCCGACAGCGCGAGCAGCAACGGCAGGTCATGCGTGATGAAGAGCATGGCGAAGCCCAGCCGCTGCTGGAGCTCCACCATGCGCTGGAGCAGTTCCTTCTGGACCACGACGTCCAGCGCCGTGGTGGGCTCGTCCATGATGACCAGCCGGGGCTCCAGGGCCAGCGCCAGCGCGATGCCCACGCGCTGCCGCATGCCGCCGGAGAGCTGGTGCGGCCACGCCGTCACCAGGTCCGGAGACAGGCCCACCATGCCCAGCAGCTCCCGCGCGCGGGCATAGGACGCGGCGCGCGACACGCGGCCGTGCGCCGCGAGCGTGTCGTGGAACTGCTCGCCCAGCGTGAGCACCGGGTTGAGCGCGCTCATGGCGCTCTGGAACACCATGGACACCTGGCGCCAGCGGAACGCGCGCAGGGCCGGGCCCTCCAGCGCGGCGACGTCCATGCCGTTGAAGAGGATGCGCCCCTGCGACACGCGCGCGGAGGCAGGCAGCAGGCCCAGCAGCGCGGAGCCGATGGTGGACTTGCCGCTGCCGGACTCACCCGCGAGGCCGAACACCTCGCCGGGCGCCACGTCGAAGGACACCGCGTCCACCACGCGGTGGGCACCCTTCTCCGTCGCGTAGTCGATGCACAGGTCCTGCACGCGCAGGAGCACGCCCGGCACCGGCTTCTCCAGCTGCGCGCGAGGCGCGGTGCTCGCGGGCAGCGCCGCCGGCTTGTGCACGCGCAGCGCGGGGTTGGCCAGCTCGTCGATGGCGGAGCTGAGCAGCGTGAGCGCGAAGCCCACCAGCGCGATGCACAGACCCGTGGGGACGAAGATCCACCAGGAGCGCGTGAGCAGCGCCGCGTCGTTGCCGGCCCAGTAGAGGTTGGTGCCCCACGTCACCACGCTCACGTCGCCCAGGCCCAGGAACTCCAGGCCCACCTGCGCGCCCACGGCGTAGAGCGTGTTTCCAATGAACGACGAGCCCACCAGCGCCGCCATGTTGGGCAGCAGCTCCCGCGACACGATGCGCGAATGGCTCTCCCCCGTCACCACCGCCGCGGACACGAAGTCGCGCCCGCGCAGGGCCAGCGACTCCGCGCGGAACACGCGCGCGTTCCAGGCCCAGCCCGCGACGGTGAGCACCGCCACCATGCGCAGCGGTCCGGACGGCAGGTACGCGCCCAGCACGATGGCCAGCGGCATGCCGGGAATCACCAGGAACACGTTGGTGGTGAGCGAAAGCACGTCATCCACGCGGCGGCCCAGGTAGCCCGCGGTGATGCCCACCAGCGCGCCAATCAGCGTCACGAGCGCGCCCACCGCGAAGCCCACCGCCAGCGTCTGACGCGAGCCCACCACCGTCTGCGCGAGCACGTCCTGTCCCTGGCCCGTGGTGCCGAACCAGTGCGCCGCGTTGGGCGGCTGGTGCGGCCGGCCGACGAGCTCCATGGGGTCCATCACGAAGAAGGGCCCCACCACCGCCAGCAGGAGGAAGAACAAGAGCAGGCTGCCGCCCACCGCCGCCTTCCGGTGGCGGGAGAGCCTTCGCAGGAAGTCACGCATGGGCGCGGGTCCTCGGGTCCAGCCAGAGGCAGAGGAGGTCCACGGCGAAGTTCGCCGCGAGCACCGCCAGGGTGATGACCAGGAACAGGCCCTGCATCAGCGGGTAGTCCTGGTTGCGCACGGCGAGGATGAGCAGGTAGCCCGTGCCCGGATAGGAGAAGACGATCTCCGTGAGCAGCGAACCGGACAGCACGAAGCCCACCGCCATGCCGAAGCTGGTGACGTTGGGCAGCAGCGCGTTGCGTGCCGCGTAGCGCAGCATCACCTGCCGGGGCGGCAGGCCGCGCGCGTGCGCCAGCCGGATGGAGTCCGTGCCCAGCGTGGCCACCATCGTGTTGCGCATGCCCAGCATCCACCCGCCCAGCGTGGCCACCACGATGGAGGACGCGGGCAGCACCGCGTGACGGGCGACGTCCGCGGCGAACGCGAACGACAGCCCGGGCTCCATGTCGTGCCCGTACGCGTGGCGCAGCGGGAACCACCCCAGCACGAAGCCGAAGAGGTACAGCGCCAGCATGGCCAGCCAGAAGTACGGGAAGGCCCCCAGGAACGCGAGCGCCGGCGCCAGCCCCGAGTCCAGCCACCCGCCCCGGTTCCACGCGGCCAGCACGCCCAGGAACGACCCGGCGACGAAGCTGATGATGACCGCCACGCCCGCCAGCCCCACCGTCCACATCAGGCCCGTGCCAATCACTTCCGACACGCGCGCGGGGAAGTAGGCGTAGGACATGCCCAGGTCGCCCTGCACCAGGTGCTTCAGGTAGGTGAGGTACTGGGCATACAGCGGCGCGTCCGTGAAGCCGAAGGCGGCCTTCAGCGCGCCCATGGCCTCCGGCGCCACCTTGCCCTCGAAGCGCGCGAACATGGCCGCCGCCGGATCGCCGGGCGCCAGGCGCGGAATCACGAAGTTGAGCGTGAGCGAGGCCCACGCGGCGATGAGGTAGAAGCCCAGTCGCCGGAGGATGTAGCGGCCCATGGTCAGCGCTCCCTCGGGGACAGCTCCGTCAGCACCAGCAGGCTGTCGGGCTCCGCGTGCGGCGCGAGCCGCGCGTACGGGTTCTGCTCGGTGGGGAAGCCCGTGAAGCGCGAGGAGTTGGACTCGCCCCAGGACGGGTTGGGGAACAGGGGAATCGCGGGCGCCACGGCGGAGAAGCGCTGCTGCACCTGGGACATCAGCGCGTGCTGCTCCTCCGGCGTGCCGGCGCGCTCGAAGCGCATGAGCAGTTCATCCGCCTGAGAATCGCCCATGCGGTGCCAGTTGGCCGCGGCCACTTCCCCCACCGGCCGCACCGTGCGCGGCGACAGGAGCCACTTGTAGAAGTTGTACGGCGTGGGGCCGTCCAGCGACCAGGAGATGGCCAGCTGGAACTCACCCTTCTGCAGGCGCGTGAACCAGGTGCCGAACTCGTACGTCTTGAGCGTCACGCCGATGCCCAGCTTGCGCAGGTCGCGGCCCACCACCTGCCCTGCCCGCACCCAGTCCGACCACCCGCTCACGACCTCCAGGTCCATCGTGAAGGGCTGCCCGTCCTTCAGCCGCCGCAGGCCGTCCGCGCCGCGCGTGAGGCCCGCCTCGTCCAGGAGCTTGTTGGCCGCGTCCAGGTCGTAGCGCGTCCACGCGTCCTTCGCGACGTCCGCGTCCTTCCAGCCGGTGTACGCGTCGTTGAGCGCGGTGGCGTCCGCGGGGCGGGTGTAGCCATACATGGCCACCTCCACCAGCCGGTCGCGGTCCAGCGCCATGCTCAGCGCCTTGCGCACGCGCACGTCGTCCAGCGGCGGGCGCGTGGTGTTGGGGTACAGGAAGACGGTGCTGCCGTAGAGCGGGAACCAGCGCGCGTGGTGCGCGGGGTCGCGCGACACGAAGGTGCGGTCCACCGCCGGCACGAAGTTGCCCGCCCAGTCCACCTCCCCCTCCACCAGCGCCATGTTGGCCTGGTCGTTGGTGGGGAACGCGAGGAAGCGCAGCGCGGACACCGCGGGCTTGCCGGGCTGCCAGTAGTGCGGATTGCGCCCCAGCTCGTAGACCTGGTTGCGGAACAGCGTCACCTGGGTGAAGGGCCCGGTGGCCACCGGCTCCGGGTTGGTGAACGTCACCGGGTCCGCGATGTCCTTCCAGACGTGCTGGGGGACGATGATCTGGTGCGCCAGGTCGCTGAAGCCCGGCAGGTACACGCGCGAGAAGGTGAAGGCGACGGTGCCCTGGGTTTCCGCCTTCACGTCCGTGAGGAAGCGCCACACGCCGCCCGCGTCCAGCGCCGCGTGCTGCTTGAGCAGGTGGAAGGTGAAGACGACGTCGTCCGCGGTGAAGGGCTTGCCGTCGGACCAGCGGACGCCATCGCGCAGGTGGAAGCGCAGCGTGAGCTGGTCCTCCGACCACGCATGGCCGGTGGCGAGCCATGGCACCCACCTGCCCTGCGCGGAGCTGAAGATCTCCATGCACTCGTACACACCGGCCCGGGTGGGCCAGCGCGCACCGGCGCCCGCGAACAGCGGGTTGAAGTTGCGCACCCACGCGCTCTGCTGTTCCACGGAGACGAACAGCACGCCCGGCGGCCGGGGGCGCGGCTCGGACGAGCACGCCACCAGCAACGCCAGTGGCAGCAGCGCGCGGGCGAACCTCACTGCGCGGCCCTTTCGTAGACGCGCACGTAGTCCACCTTCATCGTCTGCGGGAACACCGTCTTGGAGTCCGGCGGCCCCACGAACGAACCGCCCACGGCGACGTTCAGGATGATGAAGTGGGGATGGTCGTAGACCCACTTCCGGCCGGCGGGCAGGCTCTTCGGGGTGACCTCGAAGAAGACCGTGTCGTCGACGATGAAGCGCAGCAGCTCCGGCTCCCACTCCACCGCGTAGAGGTGGAAGTCCTCCGCGAGCGGCGGACCGGAGACGGCGTGCTGCCGGCCGATGTTCCCGCCACCCGAGTAGCCCGGCCCGTGCACCGCGCTGCTGACGACGGAGGGGATCTGCCCCTTGTGCTCCATGATGTCGATCTCGCCGCACGCGGGCCAGCCGACGGAGTCCACGTCCGCGCCCAGCAGCCAGAACGCCGGCCAGATTCCCCGGCCCGTGGGCAGCTTGATGCGCGCCTCCACGCGGCCGTAGGCCTTGCTGTAGCGGTTCTTCGTCGTCAGGCGCGCGGACGTGTAGTCATTGCCGCCGTAGCGCTCCTTGCGCGCGATGATGGCCAGGTGGCCTTCACCGTCCAGCTGCGCGTTCTCCGCCCGCGCGGTGTTGTATTCGTAC